>NZ_JBHXMY010000187.1:0-10172 GCF_042720195.1 Nocardia sp. NPDC058497
CCCGCACCTCTTTCGGTACGGCCGGGTTCTGCTTGTTTGCTCAGTCCAGGCCGAGATATCGGATGACGGCACTGTCCAGCGCGGTGAGCTCTTCGCGCGTCAGATAGGCCACCGGATCGCCTTTCAGATAGTCGATGTCCAACGAGCGGATCTGGTCGACGAGCAGTAGCGTTGTCCGGCCATCGAGGTTGATCTCGGGGCGGAACCGAGACGGCTGAGCGCTGGTCGATGTCGGCACCATGGTCACCATGGTCCAGTCGGTGCGCGACAGCACCACACCGTAGCGGCGTCCCCGCCGTTCGTGGCCACGACGGGCCTCCCCGAGATCTATGCGGTAGATCGCGCCCCGGATCACCAGGCATCAGGCTCGTCGGCGAGGTTTTCCCCGACGGCGATGATGCGATCGGCGTCGGCTTGGGCTTCGGCGTGCCAGTGTTCTCGATCGAGAACGCGTAAGGCACGGCGAAGGACGTCCGAGGCGGTTTCCCCGTCGCGGCTCAGTCGCTCGACGAGTTCCCTGTCGGCCTGGGTGGCTCGGAAGGCGATTGTGCTCATACCAGCCAGTTTAACATTTGTTAAACGCCGGGCGGGGCTCGCCTACTCGGCGAACGGCGCCAGTTTGATCAGCTGCAGGAAGCCGGTGCCCTTGAGCCAGTTGATACGGCCGTCGGGTACCGCGGCGGCCTCGGCGTCGAAGCAGTCGATGAGGTGCTGCTTGAGGTGGTGGCGTGGGTGCCGGGCGAGCAGGTCGCCGACGAAGGCGGCGTCGAGGTCGGACAGCCGCCTGCCGAGCACGTCCACCGATGCGCCCGCCGAGACGAAACCGCCTGGGTCGCTGAGATTTCCGGCCGCATCGGGATTGATATGCGCGGCGATCGCGGCGCCGATCGACTCGGCGCGCTCGGCCGGTGCGCCGTGGCGCAGTGCGAACGCGTTCGCCGATTCGCCGCCGGCCACGGCGAAACACCTGCCGGGCGTTGGTGTTTCGAGTTTCAGATCGTGCAGCAGGCTGGCCACGTAGCCGATCTCGTCGTCGTAGTCGACTTTGTCGAGCTCGGCCAGCGCGCGGGCGAAGAAGTAGGTGCGGTAGGAATGCGCCAGGACGACATCCGAAAGCTGTTCGCGCGCTTCGATTTCCGCGGCGAGAGCGAGTGCGGTGTCCGGCAGGCGCAGCTCGGCGAGGTCGAGCCGTCCGGCGCCGCGGCGGCCGAGCGCGTGGCGGATCCGGCCGGGCACCAGCGCGGGTGCGGTGCGCAGCAACCCGAAGGTCAGGGCGCGGCGCTGGGCGGCGGTGAGATTTCCGCCGGTGCGGGTGGCCCAGTCCCAGTCGAGGGCGGGTGACACGGTGAGCATGGTCGATCTCCTCCGACGCGATGGATCCCGGTATCCGTCGAGTATTGCGGAGCGGGCAGGCCCGGTGCAGGATCCTGACCTCGGCGAGCCTGTCCGCGGGCCTCGACCTGTGCCTGTACATCGTGCCTCGAGAGCGCTGCGGCCGCCTAGCTCGTGTGCTGGAACGTGCGTGCCGCGACCGGGCGCACGCCGTCGGCGCCCGATTCGGCGCTGAACCGCGATCCGGCGCAGCACCGATTTCAGTGCTGCTTTTCAGGGCGGTGGGCGGCGCGGAGCAGGGCAAACGAACCCGGGGTTTTCCGATCACTTCCGTCGCGGACGATTTCCCCGAGTAGATTATGGGTACATCTGTCGATGTCAGAGGGTCGCTGTCCGCGGACGGGCGATGTCACCTATATTCCTGGGCAGCACGTCGCACCATCCGAGCTAACTCCCTTTCGAGACTCGAGCGCCGCAGACGCGGTCCCGACGAATCGACGCTGAGAGGTGGTTGACGCATGACCGATCTGGTGACCGGATACAAGTCCGATACCTACTCGAGTACGCCACTGCAACGAGTGGCGGGCCGCTTGCAACGGGCCCTGCCGCCGGGGTGGCGGGTCGACGTGGTCGACCTACCGCCCCGGGGCCAGGTGGCCGGACAGCCGGTCCTCCGGGTATTGATGCCCGAGAACTAGCCAGCGGTCCAGCCCATCGGCATCAGCACCGACTTCTGCTCGCAGAACGCGTCGAGCCCCTCTGGACCGTTCTCGCGGCCGATCCCCGAGTTCTTGTAGCCGCCGAACGGTGCGGTGGGATCGAAGGCGTACCAGTTGATCGCGTAGGTGCCGGTGCGCACCTTGGCCGCGATCTCGACGCCGTGCTCGATGTCGGTGGTCCACACCGAACCGGCAAGGCCGTAGTCGGAGTCGTTCGCGATGGCGATCGCCTCCTCCTCGGTCTCGTACGGGATCACCGAGAGCACGGGCCCGAAGATCTCCTCCTGGGCGATGGTGCTCGCGTTGTCGACGTCGGCGAAGATCGTCGGCTCGACGAACCAGCCACGCTCGACGCCGGCAGGTCTGCCGCCGCCGAGTACCAGGCGCGCGCCCTCTTCCTTGCCCTTGGCGATGTAGCTCTCCACCCGGTCGCGCTGCTTCTCGCTGATCAGCGGGCCGAGCTGGGTGGCCGGATCGGTCGGGTCGCCGGTCTGCATGGTCTTGACGTGGGCGACCAGCGCGTCGACGATCTCGTCGTAGCGGCTGCGCGGCGCGAGGATGCGCGTCTGCGCGACACAGCCCTGCCCGCTGTTCATCAGCCCGGAGAACGCCAGCACGGGGATGCTGGCGGCCAGGTCGACATCCTCGAGCACGATGGCGGCCGACTTGCCGCCGAGCTCCAGCGAGACGGTCTTGAGCTGCTCGCCCGCGATCGCGGCCAGCTTGCGGCCGACCGCAGTGCTGCCGGTGAAGGTCACCTTGTCGACGCCGGGGTGGCTTGCGAGGTATTCGCTCTCCGCGGCGTCGGCGGGCAGTACCGAGAGCACGCCGTCCGGGAGACCGGCCTCGGTGAAGATGTCGGCGAGGAGGTTGGCCGTCAGCGGGGTCAGCGGCGACGGCTTGAGCACCACGGTGCAGCCGGCCAGCAGGGCGGGGCCGAGCTTGTTCGCGGCGAGGAACATCGGGACATTCCAGGCGGTGATCGCCGCGACGACGCCGCGCGGTTCCCGTGAGACACGGGAGGTTCCGAACAGGCCGGTGCGAGTCTCGTTCCACTGGAACGTCTTAGCCAGTGCCGCCCAGGCGTCGAGCGCGGCGACGGCCGGAATCTGGTTGAGTGTCAAGGCGGCTAACGAAGGCGCGCCCATCTCCGCGGTGAGCGCGGCGAGCAATTCGGGCGAACGCTGCTCGATAAGTCGGGCCGCCCTGGTGAGCACCTCTGCTCGTTCCAGTGGCGGTGTGGATGGCCACGGTCCGCTGTCGAAGGCGTCGCGGGCCGCGGCGACCGCCGCGTCCACATCGGCCTTCGTTACCGCGGGCACGCTGCCGACGGTCTCCTCCGTTGCGGGTGAGACCACGGAAATGCGGTCACTACCGGCAGGGGTGGTCCACTTCCCGCCGATGAACAGACTGTCGTAGTGCATAAGAA
This sequence comes from Nocardia sp. NPDC058497, assembly GCF_042720195.1. Taxonomy (NCBI): domain Bacteria; kingdom Bacillati; phylum Actinomycetota; class Actinomycetes; order Mycobacteriales; family Nocardiaceae; genus Nocardia; species Nocardia sp. NPDC058497. The sequence goes on from NZ_JBHXMY010000187.1 coordinate 3,481, forward strand.
CACGTTACAGTTTTGTAGCCGGGTTGTCTGCAACACGTTCTAATTCGCTGTCCCGCAACAACTGTGAACAGGGCGAATTCCAACCTGTCGGTTCGGTTTTCGGGTAAACGCACTATTGCGTTCTGTTGTTGAAAAGGGGATGCTTTAGCTACTGATCAGCTCGCTCGATTCATCAGACCTTTACAGCGAATTGGGGAGACCGACTCATGGCTGTGCAAGTGATCGGCCGATCGTTGATGACCAGCGACCAGACCGACCATCAAGCGAAGAGTGTGGGCAGTGGGGGATGGGTTGTGTCATTCCTGCCGGGCCGCACACTCACGATCGAGCAGGCAACTGCCGCCATCCAGGCCGCCGAGGTGGTCGCGATGGTCGGGGTGCTCGCCGATCAGGTCGGACTGACCACGCTGGAGACCGTTGGCCTGGCGATTCAGGAGTCGCCGTGGGCCAGCGCGCTACCGGAACCTGTCCGCAGGTCGCGTCGATTGAGCTGGCTGGGCTGATCGACCTTGGTGGCGACGACCACCAGGTTGCTCACCAGTAGCTCGCGGATCACCGGAACTCGGACAAGCCACCACGCCCAGCGCGGATGATAGCGGGGGAAGACGGTTCGTACGTCGGCCGAAGTCGTTGCCGCCCAGCGCAAACCGTCGGCGGTGGTCACCGCGAACAGTGACCTGCCGAACCTGTTCTTGGGTTCGCGCCCGTGCTTGCGACGGTACCGGCGGGCCGCGTACTCGCCGCCGAGGTAGTGCCAGAGGCCGGTCTCGTGACCACCGAACGGCCCGTGCCACACCGTGTAGGAGAACACGATGAGGCCGCCGGGCTTGGTCACGCGCACCATCTCCTCCGCCATCACCCACGGCTGCGGTACGTGCTCGGCCACGTTCGAGGAGAAGCAGACGTCGAAGGCGTTGTCGCGGAACGGCAATGCCATCCCCGATCCGCGGACCGAACCGGAGACCCGCAGGCCCGCCGCGTGCATTTCCGACGGGTCGGGCTCGACCGAGACGTAGCGCGCGCCCGCCGCGGTGAACTCGTCGGCGAAGTAGCCGGGCCCGCCGCCGACGTCGAGCACGACGGTGCCGGTGAGGTCGCGGCCCGCGATGTCGGCGTAGAAGTCGCCGATCAGGTCGGCGCTGTCGGTGGCGATGCCGCCGTAGAACCTGGCCGGGTCGGACTGCTCGAACCGGAAGCTGGTGAGCAGTCGCAGCGAGCGGCGCAGCGTCGCGCGACGCGCGAACCTGGACTGGTCGCGGCGCTGGACGTGCTGCTCGGTTCTCGGCAGGAATGCGGTCGGCACGGGCAGAGTTTATTGGCAGCGTCACCGGGGGTGCTCGCGCGGTCCGCCGGACACAGCGGACGGTCGCCGTCGATATCGATGTGTCGCGCAGAACACACCCGCTAGGGTGGGGGCCGACCTTTGTCCTCGACCGACCCGATTGCGAGCCCGACCGTGCGTGAAGTCCTCCTGCTGTGCTGGCGAGACACGGGGCACCCGCAGGGCGGCGGCAGCGAGCGGTACCTGGAGCAGGTCGGCGCCCAGCTCGCCGCGCGCGGCATCAAGGTCACCCTGCGTACGGCCGGTTACCCGGGTGCGCCCCGGCGGGAGCGGATCGACGGCATCGACATCAGCCGCGCCGGTGGCCGGTTCACCGTGTATCCGCGGGCGCTGGTCGCCATCATGGCCGGTCGGCTCGGGATCGGGCCGCTGCGTGACGTGCGCCCCGACGTCGTGATCGACACCCAGAACGGCATCCCCTTCTTCGCCGGCGCCACCGGCGTGCCCTCGGTGGTGCTGGTGCACCACGGTCACCGCGAGCAGTGGCCGGTCGCGGGCAAGCTGGTCGGGCGGATCGGCTGGTGGATCGAGTCGCGCCTGTCGCCGCGTGTGCACCGTGCCAACCAGTACCTCACCGTGTCGCTGCCCTCGGCCGAGGAGCTGGCCGTGCTCGGCGTCGACCGCGAGCGCATCGCCGTCGTCCGCAACGGTGCCGAACCGGTGCCCGCCGAGGTCGTGCCCGGCGCCGACGCCACGCGCGCCGACCATCCGCGCATCGCCGTCCTGTCCCGCCTGGTTCCGCACAAGCAGATCGAGGACGCGCTGACCGCCGTCGCCGCCCTGCGTCGGCGGTTCCCCGACGTGCACCTCGACGTCATCGGCGACGGTTGGTGGGCGCCGAACCTGCGTGCCTGCGCCGACGAGCTCGGCATCGCCGACGCCGTCACCTTCCACGGGCACGTCGACGAACGCCGCAAGCACGAGATCCTGTCCACGGCGTGGGTCCACGTCATGCCCTCCCGCAAGGAAGGGTGGGGTCTGGCCGTCATCGAAGCGGCCCAGCACGGGGTGCCGACCATCGGTTACCGCAGCTCACGCGGGCTCACCGATTCCATCGTCGACGGCGTCACCGGGCTGCTCGTCGACGACGCGCCCGCGCTCGCCGAAGCGGCCGGTGACCTGCTGGCCGATCCGGATACCCGGATGATGATGGGGGAGAAGGCGCGGGCGCGGGCCCATGAATTCTCCTGGGAGCAAACAGGTTCCGGGGTTTACGAAGTGCTTTTCGCTGCCGCCCGTGGTGATTTCGTCACGGGGTTGGTCGCGCCGCCCGCGCAGGGCTGATTCGAGGTAGGAGTGCGGCGGCGAGCAGTCCGCCGACGAGCAGGGCAGCCCAGAGAAGGTGGGCTGCCGCGGATATCCACTGTTGTGCCGGTGTGGCGATGTCGGTGGGGGTGTGTCCCGGGATGCGATACAGGGCCAGGTCGGTGTCTTCGTAGACCAATTCCGCTGCGGTGAGGGTCTTTTCGGAGTCGACGAGTGGGCCCGGGGTGGTGCGCTCCACGAGGATCCAGCCGACCCCAAGTGCGGCGATCTCGGCGGGTGTCGCGCCACGCAATAGTGCGTCTTCGACCGTGCGAGCCCGGTTGCCCTCGCCGGTGACGGCATAGCCGCGGACCCGGAGTTCACCGGTTTGCAGGACGTCGTTCGGGAGGATGCGTGGGGCTGGGTCGAGGACGGGAGCTGTTCCACTGTAAGGGAATCGGCGGAACATGCCGGTCGGGAGGACGGCGACGTCACCAGGTGCGTCCATGCGGTCGACGACCTGCGCCCAGCCTGCCGGGTAATGCACCGGGCGCATCTTGCCGCCGACCCCCCACGCCAGGTCGGCCAGCGGCAGGATCAGCAGCGCGATGAAAACAATCGCGACAGCGGAGGTTACGGCAGTGCCTGATCGCGCATCCGCTGCAAGACCGGGATCCGCTGCAAGACCGGGATAAGACGCACGATCGGGCTCCGCCGCACGATCGGGCTCCGCCGCAGGACCGGGCTCCGCCGCACGATCGGGATCTGCCTCGGAGTGATCGGCCGCGTATCGGTGCCCCCACGCCACCACTGTCCGGCACGCGGCCGCCGCGCACAGCACGTACGCAGGCATCGCCAGCGCCACGTACTTCTGCGTATCGCGCAGCAGACCGGCCCCTGGCACGTTCACCACCAGCCACTCACCGACCGCGAGCCCCGCACTGGTCGCACCGAGCGCGGGCAACACGATCGCCACCGCCGCGATCACCAGCAATGTCCGGCCATCCCGCCCCTGCGCCCATACGGCCCGCACACCGAGCGCGACGATACCGAGCAACAACACCGTCCCGACCAGTGCCAACGGGGTCGTCCTGGTCGCAGGCACCGCCTCGCTGTTCCAGATCCCACCCAGCCCAGCCAAGCTGCCCAACGTGCCGAGCCACGGCTCGGCCCTGGCCGCGAACGCCGACACCCCGGCCGGATCGGACGGCTCCGCACCCGACCCGAGCGCCGTCGCGGTCAACCACGGCGCACAGGTGGCGATCCACAGCAGGGTCGCAGGCAGGAACACCCGCCGCCCGACAAGCGCAAGCCCGACGATCGCAGCCAGCAGCGATCCGGTCGGCGTCAGCCCGGCAGCCGCGAAACTCGCAGCGAGTGCCGCCCACGCGCCGAACGACCCTCGCCCCACGGCGAGCTCGCCGCGGCCACCGGACCCGGCTGAGCTCGAAGATCCAGCGCTGCGCGGTGCGCGTGCGCGCATACCTGCATGCGTGTCGGGACCCCCGCCCTCGCTGGTGTCCGCATCTGCGCCCGGATGGGTGTCGGTTCTTGCACCTGGATCGGCGTCGGTATCCGCACCCACGTTGGCAACGGCACCTGTACGTGCGCCCGCACCCGCATTCGCGCCCCCGCTCGGGCTGGCGTCTGCGCTTTCGCTCGCGCCCACGCTCGCACTTGTGCCGGCGTCTGGACTCGTGTCGGCGTCTGCGCTCGCATTCGCAGGAGCACCTGTCGGAGTTCGGGTGTCCGTGCCTGCGGCGGCGCTAGCAGCGGCTTCTGCAACTGTGTTCGCGCTGACGCTCATACTCGCGCTGGCGTCTGCGCTCGTGCCGCCGTTCGCGGGAGCGCCTGTCGGCGCGCGGGTGTCCGTGCCTACGCTTGTGGCCGTTCTGGCGACGCTAGGTGGGCGGTGGCGCTGTGTCGCTTGCCTGACGCGGACGGCGGCGAGCGCGGTCCAGGGGAGGGCAGCGTAACCGGCGAGGAGGCTCCAGTGGCCCTGGAGGAGGCGTTCGGCGACGAAGGGGTTCCAGAGGGCGAGGGTGGCGGCTACCAGTTGGGCGGGGGTTGATGCGGCGAGGAATTCGCGGGTGAGGACGGCGGCGCCGTAGCCGGCCGACCACAGGGCGACGATCAGGATCGCTTTTACCAGGAGGCCGCCGTCGATCATCGGGGACAGGACGGCGAGCAGGGCGTCCTGGGGGACGGCGCGGGGGGCGGCGGCGCCGAGGCCGAGGGCGGAATCGGTGAGGTAGGAGCGTGGGGTGCTGACGGCGTCGCGGAGCAGCAGGTATCCCGATCCGGCCAGCGGACCGACGATGATCAGCGCGAGCAGTGCGCAATAGCCGGCCACCCAGGCCCTCGCACGCCTATCTCCCGTCACGCCACTGCACCTTACGTCCCGTCGATCGCCCAGCTGCCCGGCGGGCCGGGCCGGTCCGATCCGCCGTCGTGAGGTGCCGCGTCCGCTGTGTGCCTGCCCCGATGCGGGGGCGGCCCGCGAGGTGACCGAGGCCCCGTTCTTGGGCTGCGGGCTCGCGGCGGGCAAGGTGAGGTGATTGAGGCCTGTTCTCGGGGCTGCGGGCTCGCGGCGAACAAGGTGAGTCCGGTCGGACTCACATTTTCGGGGTAGTGGTGATGCGAAGGGCGTCGAGGTGCGACGATGGGGCGTGTCCTCGGTCCGTCGCCCCCCTGTCGTTGCTGACCTGACCTGGGTGACGGCCGGCGCGATGACCGCCAACGTCGCCGGGTACCTGCTGCAATTGCTGGCAGGCCGCTGGCTCGGCGTCGCCGGGTACAGCGAGTTCGCGAGCCTGCTCGCCGTGCAGCTGCTGTGCGCGGTCCCCGCCCTGGCCATGCAGAACGTGGTGGCGCGCGAGGTCGTCCTCGGTGCCGACCTGCGCGCCGTGCGATCGATGCAGTGGCGCTGCGCCGCGCTCGTCGCCGCGGTCGCCGTGGTGCTCGTGCCGGTGGTCGCCGGGGTACTGCACGTCGGCGTGTGGGCTGCCGCCGCCGCGCTCGGTGCCGCGCCCGTGCTGGTCGTGCTGTCCGGCGAACAGGGAATTCTCCAGGGTGGCAACCATTTCCGCGCCCTGGCCGCGGTGCTCGCGATGGCCGGGACGGCGCGGGTGGCGCCCGCCCTGGTGGCACTCGCCCTCGGCGGCGGCGCGACCGGCGCACTGTGGGCCGGTGCGGGAGGCATCGTCTGCGCGGCGATCGGCGCCGGCCGCATCGCCCGATCGACCGCGCGCGCGGTCGATCCCGGTTCGGCGGCCCGGGAGGGGGCTGCGAAGGGCAGGGCGATCGGTGTTCTTCCGGTGCTGCGGGCCGTTCAGGTGCAGGCCGCGTTGATGGCGCTGTCCTCGGTGGACCTGATCGTGGTCCGGATCGTCCTCGACGACGTCGACGCGAGCCGCTACTCGCTGGGCACCATCGCCACGAAGATCGCGTTCTGGCTGCCGCAGGCGGTCGGTGTCGTGCTGTATCCGCGGATGGCCCAGCCCGCGCATTCGGCGCGTGCGATACGCGATGCTCTCTCGGTGCTGTCGGTGATCGGTGTCGTCGCGGTGATCGGCGCCGCGCTGGCAGCTCCGCTCGCGCCGCTGTTCGCCGGGCAGGATTACGCGCCCATCCAGGGCATGCTGTGGGTGTTCGCCTTGCACGGCGCGATCCTCGCGGTCCTGCAAGGCGCCCTGCTGTCCGCGATCGCCGTGGAACGTACCGCTCTCGCCGCGGTCACCTGGATCGGCTTGGCCCTCGAGGTGACCCTGATGCTCATCTTCGCTCGCACGATCGGCTCCCTGATCATCACCGCGGTCTCGGTAGCCGCGGTCACCACCGTGATCGTCGCGGTCGTCGTCCTGCGCACCGCCGCCCGCGGCACCGCCCCTGGTTCGGCGCCCACCGTCACCAGCGGAACCGCCTCGTAGTTCCGCACGACCATCCACATCCCCCTGTGGATGGTTGTGGACAATCCGCGACCTCGCGAACGAATTAAAGGCCCCGGGCGGTTTGAGGGTCCCATTTTGGGTGCCGGTGGGAACAGGGGCTTTTTTGTTTTTGAGTATTTTTGTGTGTTTATAACAAAAAAAAAAAACACAAGAAC
>NZ_JBHXMY010000188.1:0-10149 GCF_042720195.1 Nocardia sp. NPDC058497
GGGGAATCTGGTCGGGCGGTGTTCGTCGCGTACGGCGCTGGGCGCGTTCGTGCGCAAGCTGCCCGACGAATTGTGCCCGACCGCCGCGTTCCTGTTCCGGCGCCAGGAATTCGAGGTCACCGGGGGATTTCGCACCGACTTCTTCTATGCGATGGATATCGATCTCATCGCGCGATTGTGTGCCCGGGGCGGGTTCTACGGTCACAACCGGGTGCTGGCGATCAACCGGGCTTCGGTGTTCAACCATTCCTCCACGACGTCGACCCTCAGCAAATTCTCCGACGTGCTGCGGTTCAACCACCACGCGCGCCGCGAATACCGCGACCTGGTCGGTCCGGTCGACGTGCTGGCCGGCGACGGCAAGGTGCTGCGCCAGGCGCTGGTGCGCCTCGGTGCGCGGACCAAGCGCCTGGCCGGGCGGGGCTGATGGGCTCGCTGCTGTACCTGGCCGCCATCCCGGTGGGCTGGGTGTTCCTGCGCTGGATCCGGTCCCGGCCGCAGCGTGGCGTGCTGCTGGTCGCCGCACTGGTCCCGTTCAACGGTCTGCTCGAGATCGCGCCGGGCTGGATGCAGGTCGACGGCTGGAAGGAGGCGCTGCTCGGACTCACCCTGCTGGTGGCCGTTTTCGTGCCGCACCGGCAGGCCGATCCGCGTCCAGTGGTGCCGTGGTGGTCTTTCGGCGCCGCCCTGTGCGTCTTCGGGGTGGTGTCGGCGTTTCTCACGGCCGGGACGCTCGGACTGTTCGCCATCAAGATCACATTCTTCTACTTCATCGTGGTCCCGCTGATCCTGTATCTGCGCCCGTTCACCGCGCGCGACCGCGACCTGCTGGTGACGATCATGATGGTGGAGTCGGTGGGGATCGCGCTGTTCGGCCTGGCCCAGCAGGTGATCGGCGGCGCGGGCCTGGCGCAGATGGGCTACAAGTACAACGAGACGATCCGCTACGCCGGCGGCCTGCTGCGCTCGTTCAGCACCTTCAACCAGCCGTTTCCGTATGCGTTCTACCTGGTGATGGTCCTGCTCGTCGGCGGGTCGGTCGCACTCGCGAACCCCAGACGCCCGCGCAATCGGCTGTTCCTGCTGACGACGCCGATTCTGGTCCTCGGTGCGGGGGCGAGTGTGGTGCGTGCCGCGCTGGCCGGGCTGCTGGTCGGTGCCCTGCTGCTGGCGGTGGTGCGCTACCGGCGCCAGTTGATGCCGGTGATCGTCGGCTCGGTGGCGGTGGTCGCGATCGGGGGGATCGCGGTGTCGTCGCAGGCCGGCAGTTCGCTGTTCTCCTCGTCGAGCCTGGCCGATCGCGGGACCGGCTGGAACACCGTCATGCGGACTGTCGGCAGTCACCCCTTCGGCGACGGACTCGGCTCGACCGGCGCCGCGGCGGCGAGGCTGCTGGTCGAGGAACTGGGTCCGATGGCCGGGGACATGCCGTACGCCACCGGAGAGGTCCAAATCTATGGCCGCCCTTATCAACCCGACAACTACTACGTGAAGTTGCTCATCGAACTGGGGCCGATCGGGGTGTGGCTGTTCTCGGCCATCCTGGTGGTGATCTACCTGATGGCCCTGCGCTCGGCCCGCACGATGCGCGGGCCCGATTCGGCCCTGGCGCTCGGTGTCGCGGCGGCCGTGCTGGCCAGCGCGGTGGCGGCGATCGCGTCGAGCTACTTCGAGATCTTCCCGAGTGATTTCTACTTCTGGTTGCTGGCCGCGGTCGTCGGCTGTGCCGTCACCCAGCAGCAGTCCCCGTCCCCGGCCGCCGAGCGCAGCTCTGTCCCCGAGCAGGTAACGTGAACAGTGAAAGTTCCAGCCCCACAGTGTGTTTCGGGGCGCTGGCATTGCGCCCGAACGGGGCGGGCGTGGCTACCTATCAGCGGGAACTGCTGGGGCGGATGACCGGGCTGATGCCCGGAACCGCGATGTCGGCGCTGGTGCAGGCCGACGCCGCGCCCGCGCTGCCATCAGGAATCGCGGCGTTGTCGCGGCCGGTCGCGGCGGGCGCTCGCCGAGCCTGGCACGGTATCGCGCCGCTGGGCGGTGTGGATGTCTTCCACGGTCTCGACGTCGATATTCCCCTGTCCGGGCCGGGCGCGACGGTCAGTACGGTGCACGACCTGTCGGTCTTCGATGTGCCGTGGGCGTTCAGCCGGTATCGGGCACGCGGTGAGCAGTTGCTGGTGCGGATGTCGCTGACCCGGGCCGACTTGCTCATCGCCGTCTCGGAATTCACCGCGCAGCGGATCGCGGACCGCTTCGGTCGCGAGGCGGTGGTGGTGCCGCTGGCTCCGGCCCAATGGGCGCGGGAGCCCAACGAGGCCGCCGTGGCACGGGTGCGCGCGCGGTATCAGCTGCCGCAGCGGTTCGTGCTGCAGGTCGGCACCGTCGAACCACGCAAACAAGTCGCCATGCTGGCCGAGGTGGCACGCGACCTCGACGTCCCGCTCGTGCTGGCAGGCGCCGGATCCGATGGTCCGCAGGCACCGAGCGGCGCGATCGGGCTCGGTTACGTCGACCTGGCGGATCTGCCCGCGTTGTACGCGGCCGCCACCGTGGTCGCCTACTGCTCGCAGTACGAAGGCTTCGGGCTGCCGCCGGTCGAGGCGATGGCCTGCGGTGGCGCGGTCGTCGCGAGCGCGGTCGGCGCGCTGCCTCAGGTGTGCGGTGACGGCGCGGTACTGGTGACCGACGCGACCACCGAATCGTGGGTGCGCGCCATCCGCCCCCTGCTGCACGACGACGCCGCCAACCGGGAGTTGCGTGCGCGCGGACTCGTCGCGATGTCCGCACTGAGCTGGCAGGCGACGGCCGAGGCGACGGTCGCCGCCTATCGTGCGGCCGGGCTGATGTCGTGACGGACGAGTCCGTCTCCGCGCCACCCCCGCCCAGCGGTGGCCCCACCGAGATCCGGTCCCGCGCGCAGTCGGGTCGTGCCGCGGCCAACAACACCGCGGCGATGCTCGCCGCCCGGATCTTCGCCGCCGTGCTCGGCCTGCTCGGCACCACGCTCATCGCCCGCATGCTCCCCGCGGTCGAATGGGGTTATTTCTCGTTCGTTTTCGGGTTGCTCGGCATGCTCGCGATCATCACCGACCTCGGAGTCGGGCGCGCGGTCATCGGCAAACTGGTGCACGGTGACCCCACCGAGGCCGCCGAGATCGCCACCTCGTTCATCGTGTTGCGCACGGTGCTCGGCCTGGTCGGTTACGCGCTCGCCATCGGGTATGTGCTCGTTCTGCGTTGTCCGGCACCGGTGGTCGCGGCCACCGCGCTCGCCGGGCTCGTGGTGGTGATCGCCACCCCGAGCCATGCCTTGACCATCCTGTTCCAGTCCACGATGCGGCTCACCCTGGTCGCCGCGGCCGAGTCCCTGGCCCGCTGCGTGCAGCTGGCCTTGACCGTGGCGGCGGTGCTGTGGGCACCGACCCTGCTCCTCGTGGTGGTGCCCGCCATCGCCTACGAGGTCGTCGCCGTGACGGTGAAGATCATCGCGGTGGCGCGCGGGCTCGGCGGGCCCATCCCGGCCCGGCGCATCGAGCTGAGCTGGTGGAGCCCGATGCTGCGCGAGGCGCTGCCGCTGAGTATCGGGCTGGCGCTGATCATCATGCTGCAGAAGGTCGGGCTGCTGCTGCTCGGGCATTTCGACACCTTCGAGTCCGTCGGCCTTTTCGCGGTCGGCATGAAGTTCTCGGACCTGCTCGACACCGCGGCGGTGGCGGTGGTCGGGCCGCTGACGACCCTGCTGATCGCTTTGTGGCCGGATGATCCGCTGCGGTTCCGGCGCTTCTTCCGCCAGGCCAACGCGGCCTTGATCGTGCTCGGGCTGACCGCGCTGGTGGCCTTCTGGCCGGTCGCGGGTCAGGTGGTCGGGCTGCTGTTCGGCACCAATTTCGTTGCCGCGGCCGATGCGAGCCGCATACAGGTCGTCGGCGGCCTACTCGGTGCCCTGGCACACCTGGGCTTGGTGGCATTGATGGCCACCGGCCGCAACAACCTGATCCCCTGGATCGCGGCGGCGGCGTTGGGTGTGAACCTCGCCTTGGCGTGGCCGTTGATCTCGCGGATGTCCTACGAGGGCGCCGTCATCGCGGGCCTGGCGGCACAGGTGGTGCTGCTGGCCGCCGTCTGGCTGGGCGTGCTGGCGACCGTGCGGATGCGCCGACTGCTGCCGGCGACGACGCTGCTCGCGGTCACCGGTGTGGCCGTCGCGGTGATTGCCGCCGCGACCGCGATTGCGCACCGCTGGGCCCCGCCGTGGATTCTCACCTCGGCCGTGGCCTGCCTGATATACCTTCTCATCGCCGGAAGCATCATGCGAAGGACCGAGGGATTGACGATACGAAGCTTGCGAGGGCCGAAAACTGATGACACTGTGGCGGATCGCTCGGGCCGGGCTGACCTCGGTGGTCGTCCTGGCGACAGTGCTCGGTTGCACACCGGAGCCGACCGCGAGCACTGACACCGTGATCCGATCAGGTCTGGGCATCTCCGGCGGTCACTCCTGGCTCCAGCTCAGCGCCGAGGAACTGGATCGGCAGATGGGTCTGGTGGCCGCGACCGGCGCCACCTGGGTCCGCATCGATATCGACTGGTCGGTGATCGAACCCGTTCGCGGAAAACAGGATTGGTCGGCGACCGACCGCGCGGTGCGGGCGGCGCGGGCGCACGATCTGTCGGTGCTGGCGATCCTCACCTACGCACCGTCCTGGGCGAGCCCCCACGATGGTGTGGGCGGCGGCAAAGCCGCGCCGCAGCCAGTGTTGTTCGGCCGGTTCGTCGGTGACGCCGTCGAGCACTACAAGAACCAGATCGCGCACTGGGAGATCTGGAACGAACCCAATGTCACGGCCTTCTTCGCGCCGCGCCCCGATGTCGCCACCTACGCCCATCTGCTGCGCCAGGCCGCGCAAGCCGTGCGCGCGCGCCAGCCGCATGGTCAGATCCTCGTCGGCGGGTTGGCGCCCGCGGCCGACAACGGGCAGGACATCTCGCCGACCTCGTTCGTCGAGGACCTCTACGAACTCGGCGCCGACGCCGACTTCGACGCGATCGCCGTGCATCCGTACTCCTATCCCGAGCTGCCGGACTCACAGAGCTGGTACAACGCGTTCGGGAACCTGATGCGGATCCGGCGGATCATGGACTCCCACCACGACACCACAATGCAGCTGTGGCCCACCGAGTTCGGGGCGCCGACCGGAACCGGTGAGCGGGCTGTCAGCGAGGACGTGCAGGCCAGGATCATCGATCAGGGACTCGGTCTGGTCACCGCGATCCATGATGTCGGACCCGTTTTCGTCTACTCCCTGGTCGACGCCGGTCCCGACAGCAACGACCTCGAACAGAACTTCGGGATGTTGCGACGTGACTACACCGAAAAGCCGGCCGTGACCGTGCTGCGCACCCATGCGGAGGTGCTGCGTGCCGGTCGATAACGGGGTACGGGCGGTGGTGTTCGTCGCTCACACCGCGCAGGCGTCCGGCGCCGAGAAGGTCATGCTCGATGTCGTCGAGGCGACCGTGGCGCGGGGCTACCGGGTGCGGGTGGTCTGCCCGACGGGCCCGCTCAGCGCCCGGCTGCCACCCTCGGTCGGCCACCTCCCGATTCGGGAACTCGGGTTGACCGGTCAGCGGGGCGCGGCACGCTTCCGGGCCGCGCTGGTCATGCTGTGGCGGTGGTTTCAGGCCGCGATCGTGCTGCGGAAGGTGGCGCGCGGCGGCGGGGTGGAGCTGGTGGTCAACTCGACCATGGCGCTGCCCGCGGTGGCACTGTCATTGCCGCGCCGCCGGTCGACGGTCTGGCTGGTGCACGACATTCTGGCCAGCCGAAGACAATTCGTGGTCGCCTGGATAGGGCGTCGGGCCGTCGGCCGGGCCGTCGCGGTCTCCGAGCGCGCGGCCGCGCCGGTGCGGGCGCTGGGATTCGACGTGGATGTCGCGTGGCTGGGGGTGAAGTGGCCGGTCGAGGCCGCCCCGATCGTGGAGCGCAGGCCGCCGGTGATCGGCATTCTCGGCGTGATCACCGCGTGGAAAGGCCATCACATACTGCTGGCCGCCGCCGCCGAACTGCCCGAGGTCGGGATCGAGATCGCGGGCACCACCCTGCCGGGTGACGAACCGTATCTGGCCGAACTGCGGGAGCGGGCTGCCCGCCCCGATCTGGCGGGCCGGGTTCGCTTCCTCGGGCACGTCGACCCGCTGGTGACCGTGCGCGGATGGGATGCGCTGGTGTCGGCGAGTGTGCTACCCGAAGCGGGTCCGCTGGTGGTGCTCGAGGCGATGAGCCTGGGTGTTCCCGTCGTGGCCACCGAACACGGCGGCAATGTCACCGACGATGTCGCGCTGTGCGTGGCCCCCGATGATCCGGTCGCGCTGGGCGAGGCACTGCGCCGGCTCGTGCACGACCCGCAGCTGCGGGCGCGGCTCCGGGAAGCGGGCCGCGCGCATATCGCTACCCGTCACGACCGGTCCCGCACTCTGCCCCGCATGGTCGATGTGCTGCTCGGCGAGAATCAGCGGGAGAAGGTCTTGCCGTAGGCCCGGCCGGGTCGTCGACGAACCAGCGGCCCGCGAGCTCGGGGAGCCGGGTGCGCACTTCGGTGAGCAGATCGGGCAGGGTCAGCAGGACGGCGCCGGGGTCGGCGGCGACGAGTTCGGCGGGGGAGATGATGGGCACATCGGTGCCGGGCATCCGGCAGCCCTGTTTGGCGGGGGAGGCGTCGGCGACACCGGCGAGCAGGCCACGTCGCGCGCCTGCCATGGACAGCAACGCGACGGCGCGGGACGCGGCACCGTAGGCATACACCTGAGTGCCCTGTGCGGCAGCTGTTTCCAGCCACTCGCGCAGTGCGTGAACATGCTTGTCGACGACCTGCTGCAGTGCCGGAGTCGACCCTTCGAGCACCTGGGCTTCGGCCGCCAACACCCGCTCCACGGCCGGATCGGGGGCGTGCACACCGTGGCGGGCGGCCAGAAGCACAGTGCCGCCGTAGAGCTCGAACTCCCACGCGGTCACCACACTCATCCCCGCCGCGCGCAACAGGGTCCGCAGCGTCGCCAGGGAGTAGTACGCGAAATGCCCGTGCCGCAACGCATTCCACTGTCCCTGCCCGACGATGGCGGCCAGCGAGTGGTACTGCACCAATAGCACACCGTCCGGGGCCGTCGCGGCGGCGCGCGCGGCGAACGCGGCCCGCTGATCGGGCTCGTGCATGATGCCGAAGCAATCGAGGACAACCTCCGCCGCGCCCTCGGTCTGCTCGGTGAAGCCGTGCTCGGTGAGCAACGGGAGCCAGGTGCCGCCGTGCGGGCTGCCGAACTCGGTCACCGTCGACCCGTGCAGCAGACCGGCCGCGTGCACCAGCCGCACGGCCGCCGCCGCCTGATCGCGCAGCGCCTGCGGTTCGATGCCGCGCGGTTCGGCGGTGACAGTGTCGTCGTCGGCCAGCTGAGCCAGCCCACACGCCACGCACTGGTCCATCCGCAGCGGATGACCGGTCTCCGCCGGATCGACGGGGCTGTCGTGCGGTGGGAAATGATCGGCCGCGGGGACCGTGCCCAGGTCGAGAACGATAGTGAGCTCGGAATTTCCGCAGCCGCGGCACCGGCGAGTCATGGCAGGATGTCCTCGTGCGTATCGAGCGGGCCGAACTGGCCGACGTGGTGGTGCTCGTTCCCGAGCCGTTCCGAGACGAGCGCGGGCTGTTCACCCGCACCTTCGACGCCCGCGAATTCGACGCCCACCTCGGGGTCGACGGTGCCGCGGCGGCCTTCGTGCAGGACTCGCAGTCGCGGTCGGTGCGCGGGGTGATCCGCGGGATGCACGGACGCGGCGGGCGCGGCGAGGCCAAACTGGTGCGCTGCGCACACGGCGCCGTCTACGACGTGCTCGTCGACATCCGGCCGGACTCGCCGACTTTCGGTGCCAGCCAAGGGTTCCGGCTCGACGACGAGCACTTCCACCACCTGTACGTGCCGCCCGGGTTCCTGCACGGATTCCAGGCGCTCACCGAGGTCGCCGACGTCTGCTACCGCATCGACCGCCCGCACGACCCGGCCGAGGACCTCGGGGTCGCCTACGACGACCCCGACCTGGCCATCGACTGGCCGCTGCCCGCCGGCATCGTCTCGGCGCGCGACGCGCAGGCGGGCAGCTGGGCGCAACTGCGCGCTACGCTGGCGCCGGCGCACTGATCCGGCGCAGCCGCGCGTCGAGTTCACCCGCGTCGCAGAGCCCCTGCAGATGCGGCAACCGGGTGAACCGGCGGAAGAACGCGTCGGAGGTGAGCCCGCGCGCGGTGTACTCGGTAAACAGCTCCTCGGCGCCCGCGGGCACCGTCCAGCGCGCCTCGAAGCCGAGAACCTTACGCGCGGAGGAGAAATCGACACGGTAGGAGCGGGGGTCGGCACCGCTCTCGCCGGTGATCAGCAGCCGCGAACCCGGCACCGCGTCCACCACCGCGGCGGCGATCTCGGCGACGGTCAGATTGTTGACCTCGGTGCCGATATTGAACGCGCGGCAGGAGATGTCGGCGGCGGGCGCGGTCAGGCAGGTGGCGAAGGCGATCGCGATGTCCTCGGCATGCACGAGCGGGCGCCACGGCGTGCCGTCGGAGAGCACCTTCACCTCACCGGTGAGCACCGCGTAGCCGACCAGATTGTTCAGCACGATATCGGCGCGCAGCCGCGGGGAGAAGCCGAAAGCCGTTGCGTTGCGCAGGAACACCGGCGTGAAATCGGCATCCGCCAGGGCGGCGACATCGTCCTCGACACGCACCTTGCTCTGCGCGTACGGGGTGATCGGGCGCAACGGCGCGTCCTCGGTGACCAGTTCGGCGCCCGCGGCGCCGTACACCGAGCAGGTCGAGGCGTAGAGGAAGCGGCGCACCCCGGCCTCCTTGGCGAGGCGGGCCAGCCGCACCGACGCGTGATGGTTGATGTCGTAGGTGATCTCGGGAGCCAGCGCGCCGAGCGGATCGTTCGACAGCGCGGCCAGGTGGATCACCGCGTCGAAACCGCGCAACTGCTCGACGGTGACCTCGCGCAGATCCACCGCCAAACCCGCTGGGTCACCGGCGAACTCGCCGAGCAGGCAGTCGGCGAAGTAGCCGATGTCCAAACCGGTGACCTCGTGGCCCGCCGCTCGCAGCACCGGCACCATCACGGTGCCGAGATAACCCTGGTGCCCGGTGACCAGTACCCGCATGTTCACGTCTGTTCCCATCTGATGATCGCCTTGTCGAGCACGAACGCCTCGGCATAGGGCGCGTGGCACTGCACGCCACGCATCCGGGCCAGACCGAGGAAGGCCTGCTCGTCGAACCAGTCGCGGCCCGTCTGCGACGGATAGTGCTCGTGCAGCAGCCGCGACTTGCGCTGCGCGAGTTCCGGAGTGAGCGGGTGGTACAGGGTGGGCGCCGGGGTGTCGGTCTCCCACTTGAGGATTTCGTACCCCAGGATCAGGTGGTCACGGAACTCGGTCGGCACGAGTTCGGCCAGCAGCCGGTGGTCCTGGTGGGCGTCACCGCGATGCGGGGCGAACACCACCTCGGGTTCGCCGCCGCGACGGAACCCGGCCAGGCCGTCCTTGATCCGGTCCCAGTGCGCGGGCGCGCGACCGTCGGGGATGTCGAGCACCTCGAGGTCGGGTTTTGTCCCCGAGCAGAACGCGGTCAGCGCTGCGCGCTCCTCGTCCTCGCGCGCGGTGCCCGCCCCCGACAACACCAGAGCCCGCACCTCGACCTCGGGATCGGCGCCGGTCAGAGCGAGCAAGGTGGCACCCATCCCGATCGCGATGTCGTCGCAGTGCGCGCCGAGCACCGCGATCCGCTTCGGCGGGCGGGTGAACAGTCCGATCACGCCGATTCCCACACCATCCACGGACGCGCACCGTCGCGGTATGCGTCGTCGAGTTCGGCGCGCTCCTTGAACGTGTCGGCCGGCTTCCAGAAACCCAGATGCTGGTAACCGAACAGCCTGCCCTGCCCGGCCAGCGCATCGCACGCATCGGCGATCAGGTCACCGCCGGGCGGCAGCAGATCGAAGATCTCCTGGCTCAGCACGAAGTAGCCGCCATTCTCCCACAACGGCATTCGCGCCACCGGCATGATGTTCTTCACCTCGCCGGTCTCGGTGATATCCACACAGTGGAAC
>NZ_JBHXMY010000189.1:0-10144 GCF_042720195.1 Nocardia sp. NPDC058497
GAGCTGTCCGACAACCACGGTAACGGGACCGCCACGACACTGCACCGGGGTGGGGTGATCGGGTCGGGAGTTCATCGGCCGTGCACAGGCGACCGATACTATTGACTACTCGCACGCAGAGCGTTTGGAAACCGGGAGGACGAACCACTATGGCCGCGAAGAGCAGCGCCAACGACATCGCCGACGACGAGCTCGAGCCACTGGCCGACGAGACCGCTCGCCAGGCACAGCGTGTCGTCGCGGCATACGCCGAAGACGCCGACGAGTGCCGGATGCTGCTGTCGATGCTCGGCATCGGCCCCAGCTGACCCCTCCCCTACGACCACAACCTCAAAGCGGGACCCTGCGACGCGCGAAGGATGCGTGAGTGGACCAATGATCGATAAACAGTCCAACGACCGTCCGTCCGATGACAGCGAATCCGTCGCGACCGGTGCGGGCTCGGGGTTCGTGGTGGTCGCCAACCGGCTGCCGGTAGACCTCGAGCGCCTGCCCGACGGCACGACCCGATGGAAGCGCAGCCCCGGTGGTCTGGTGACCGCGCTGGAGCCGGTCCTGCGCAGCAACAAGGGGGCCTGGGTCGGCTGGGCGGGCGTGCCCGATGTCGAGGTCGAGCCGATCATCGAGGACGGTCTGGAACTGCATCCGGTGCCGCTGACGGCGCAGGAGGTCGAGGACTACTACGAGGGGTTCTCCAACGGCACGCTGTGGCCGCTGTATCACGACGTAATCGTGCGTCCGGTGTACGACCGGGCCTGGTGGGCCGCCTATGTCGAGGTCAACCGCCGGTTCGCGGAGGAGACGGCGAAGGTGGCCGCCGAGGGCGCGACGGTCTGGGTGCAGGACTACCAGCTGCAGCTGGTGCCGAAGATGTTGCGGATGCTGCGGCCCGACCTGACCATCGGTTTCTTCCTGCACATCCCGTTCCCGCCGGTCGAGCTGTTCATGCAGATGCCGTGGCGCACCGAGATCGTCGAGGGCCTGCTCGGCGCCGACCTGATCGGTTTCCACCTGCCCGGCGGCGCGCAGAACTTCCTCTACCTGGCCCGCAGACTGGCCGGTCAGCCCACCTCGCGCGGCACCATCGGCGTGCGGTCCAAGCTGGGTGTGGTGCAGGTCGGCTTCCGCACGGTGCGGGTGGGCGCGTTCCCGATCTCGATCGACTCCGCCGAGCTCGACGAGCATTCGCGGCGCCGTTCGGTGCGCGAGCGGGCCGCCAAGATCCGCGCCGAGCTGGGCAATCCGAAGAACATCCTGCTCGGCGTCGACCGCCTCGACTACACCAAGGGCATCGACATCCGGCTCAACGCGCTGCAGGAGCTGCTGGAAGAGGGCCGGATCGACCCGTCCGAGACGGTGATGGTGCAGCTGGCCACCCCGAGCCGCGAACGCGTGCAGAGCTACATCAAGATGCGCGGCGATATCGAACGCCAGGTCGGCCGGATCAACGGCGAGTTCGCCCGCGTCGGCTACCCGGTCGTGCACTATCTGCACCGCCCGATCCCCCGCGACGAGCTGATCGCCTTCTTCGTCGTCGCCGACGCCATGCTGGTGACCCCGCTGCGTGACGGCATGAACCTGGTCGCCAAGGAGTACGTGGCCTGCCACAGCGACCTCAACGGCGCCCTGGTGCTCAGCGAGTTCACCGGCGCGTCCGCCGAGCTGCGCCAGTCCTACCTGTGCAATCCGCACGACCTGGACAGCGTCAAGGACGCCATCATCGGCGCGCTCGACGACGACCGCGACACCAAGCGCCGCCGGATGCGCTCGATGCGCCGCCAGGTGCTCACCCACGACGTCGAGCGCTGGGCCCGCGCCTTCCTCGACTCGCTCTCGCACGGCAATATCGCCGGCTCGGCCCTGCTCAGCGAAGACGAGGACGTGTTCGGCGAATCGTCGCGCTGAGCGGCACACAGCGACCTCACAGCATGGGTCCAGCCACTTCCCAGCGAGGTGCGCGACGATGAGACCCATGAGCGGTGTGCCTGATGCACCCGAAGCCAGGGTGCTCGTCGTCGACGACGAACCGATGATCGTCGAACTGCTGGCGGTGAGCCTGCGCTACCAGGGTTTCGAGGTGGCGACGGCCGCCGACGGCGCCGAGGCACTGGACAAGGCGCGCGTGTTCCGCCCGCAGGCGCTGATCGTCGACGTGATGATGCCGGGGATGGACGGCTTCGGCCTGCTGCGCAGGTTACGCGCCGACGGCATCGACGCCCCTGTCCTGTTCCTGACCGCCCGCGACGAGGTCGAGGACAAGATCACCGGCCTCACCCTCGGCGCCGACGACTACGTCACCAAACCGTTCAGCCTCGAGGAAGTGGTGGCCCGGCTGCGGGTGATCCTGCGCCGCGCGGGCCAGACCGCGCCGGAAAAGGCGAGCACCCGGCTGCGCTTCGCCGACATCGAACTCGACGACGACACCCACGAGGTATGGAAGGCGGGCGAGCCGGTTGCCCTGTCCCCCACCGAATTCACGCTGCTGCGCTATTTCATGGTGAACGCGGGCAGCGTGCTCAGCAAACCGCGCATCCTGGATCACGTGTGGCGCTACGACTTCGGCGGTGAGGTCGGGGTGGTGGAGACGTATGTGTCGTATCTGCGCAAGAAGGTCGACACCGGCGAGCAGCGGTTGATTCACACCTTGCGGGGCGTCGGGTATGTGATGCGGGAGCCTGCCGCGCGATGAGGCTGCGCGCCCCCCGGTTCTCGGCCATCCCGCTGCGGGTGACGCTGGTGCTGATATTGGTGGCGATGGCCGGATTCGGTTTGGTCGCTTCGGGTTTCGTCGTCACCAAGGCGATGGAGAACTCGCTGCGAAACCGCACCGACCAGCAGTTGACCGATGCCGCGACCGAATGGGAGATTCGGGTCGGGATGCCGGCGCCGACACTGCCCGCGCCATTGCCGGACCGGCAACCGCCGGGCCGGTATTACCTGCGGGCCGAGAGCACCGACGGAACCCGCAACATCACCCTGGACAACGTCTTCGGCACAAGGGCCGTACCCGATCTGCCCGATCCCCCTGCGCTGCAACCGGTCACCGTCGGCTCGCAGGGCGATTCGACCGATCAGTGGCGCGTACTGACCGTGAACGGACACCGGGGGACGGCGACCGTCGCGTGGCCGCTGGCCGAGAACATCGACATGGTACGCAGGCTCGTCGTCCTGCAACTGGTGGTCGGTGCGATCGTGCTGACCGCGCTCGCCGTCGCCGCCTATTTCGTGGTACGCGGCAGTCTGCGGCCGCTGCGCCGGGTCGAGGCGACCGCGGCCGCGATCGCCGAAGGCCAGCTTCATCGCCGGGTTCCGGTGCGCGGCACCGACACCGAGGTCGACCGGCTGTCCCGCTCGCTCAACAGCATGCTCACCCAGATTCAGCAGGCCTTCGCCGCCACCGAGGCCTCCGAGTCCGCCGCACGCGAATCCGAAGCGCGGATGCGGCGTTTCGTCGCCGACGCCAGTCACGAACTGCGCACCCCGCTCACCACCATCCGCGGCTTCGCCGAGCTGTACCGGCAGGGCGCGACCGGCGATCCGGCGACGTTCATGAACCGCATCGAGCACGAGGCGCAGCGCATGGGCCTGCTGGTGGAGGACCTGCTGATGCTGGCCAGGCTAGACGCGCAACGCCCCGTCTACCTGCGGCCGGTCGACCTCCTCGCCATCGCGGGCGACGCTGTGCACAGCGCCCGCGCGGTCGAGGAGGCGGCGGGCGAGCACCGGCCGATCACCCTCGACATCGCCGAGGGCACCGGCACCCTGGAGATCCTCGGCGATGAGCACCGCCTCCGCCAGATTCTCACCAACCTGCTCAACAACGCCCGCACGCACACACCGGACGGCACGACGATCACCGTCCGGCTCACCCCGGCCGAAGACGAGGTGCGCGTGGAGGTCGCCGACACCGGACCCGGCCTTACTTCCGAGGAGTCCGCGCGGATCTTCGAGCGGTTCTACCGCGCCGACACCTCACGCGCCCGCAGCAGCGGCGGCACCGGCCTCGGCCTATCCATCGTGGCCGCGCTGGTGGCGGCCCACAACGGCACGGTGGAGGTCGCGCCGACGCCGGGCGGTGGCGCGACGTTCGTGGTCCGGCTGCCCCGAGACGACCGCGGCCCGGCCTGAGTTCAGGCCGGGCCGACGGCCACGGTGGATGATGCGATCCGCGTCGCGGTGGATCAGACCGGAGTGACCTGGGCGACCAGCCAGCGGTCGTCGGCCTTGTCCAGCGACACCCGCACCCGGCTACCGGAAGCGGTGCCGTCGGGGGTGTCCTTGCTGGTGGTCAGCTGATTCAGATACAGCAGCACGACGGCGTGCTCGGGATCGGCGGACACGACGCCCTCGGCCTGGGTGGTGGCCTTGACCGTGAGCTGCTTCTCCTTGGCGCCCGGCGCGATGGCCTGCTCGATCAGCTTCAGATAGTCGCTGCGGAAGGACTCGGTCAGACCGTCGGCCGCCTTCGGCAGCTCGGTGTCGACGGTGGCGGGTTCGTAGGTGAACATGGCGCTGACCGTGCGACTGGCCGTGCTCATCGCGTCGGTGCGGGCCTGCTCGGTCCGGTCGTGCTGCCAGAGCTGATAGCCGCTCACACCGAGGACGATCGCGGCGATCAGGCCGAGGGCGGCGAGACTGCCGAAGACGATCTTCATACGCTGGCTCATCCGACGAACTCCACTTTCGACACGGTCATTCCGGTATCGCTGTTCGACACGGTGATCCGGAACCGGTATTGCCGCGACTGCGGTTCGGGCGAGCCGTTGTTGCTCACCGTCTGCTTCGCGGCGACGAGCACCTGCGCGGACTTGTCGTCGGCCGAGACGATGCCCGACTCGACCACCTCGCCGGTGGAGACCACGTTCGCCTGCTTGACGATGTCCATGAACGGATCGACGCGACCGTCGAACTCGGTCTTGAAGTCGCCGGAAGCCACCGAGAGAATCCGGTCGATATCATCCTTGGCCGTGTCGGCCCGGATCGTGGTGAGGTTCAGCACGGCTTGGCGGGCGGTCTCGGTGTACTGCGCGCGCAGGTCCTCGTCCCGATTCACCGAGTAGGCGGTGAAGGCGGCGAAACCGGCGCCGGCGACCAAGGCGAGAACGAGCACGATCGCCGCAGCGAGGGCCAGGATGCGGGCGCCCGAGCGCGGGGCCGCTTCGGTGTCGTCGGCGGACTTCGCCAGATCGACCTGGGACTTGTCCGTGGTCGCCGGGACGGCGTCCGCGAGCTTCACGGTGTCGTCCGCGGGCTTCACGGTGGTGACGCCGGACTTCACGGTCGCGGCGGATTTCACGGTCGCGTCGGTGAGCTTCACCGTCGCGTCCTCGGACCGCACCGTCGCCTCGGTGAACTTCACCGTGTCGTCCGCGGTTGATGCGGTTTCGCTCTTACTGATGGTGACCGTTCCGGCCGCCGTCTCGTCGACCGGTGGTCCGGCCGAGCGTGCGGCCCGCCTGCGCGGGCGGCGGTTGTCGTTGTCGTTCATCGCTGCTGCTCCTCCAACATCGCCTGCCAGCTGGCCGGAACGGTGCCCGAGCCATCCGCGGCGATGTCGCCTTGGCGGTACGTGCGTCCGTCGGTGCCGAGATAGCTGCCGGTGGACGGATCATAAGGGCGCGCTGCGGCGGGGGTCACACCACCCGTCGATGCGCCTGCGGGTGCGGCGGCCGGAGCGACCGGCTGCACCGGGCCGAACGGCGGGTTGTTGCCTTCCGGCACGAATCCCGTCCGGCACAGTTCGGGCGTCGGCGCCCGGACGCCGGGGAACTCCATGCACGGCGTGTTGCGGATGCCGCGGACCGCGATATTCGAGTCCTGCGGCACCTTGCAGTACAGCCCGGGTGGAGTATCGATCTCGGTCAGGTCGCTCGGCTGTCGCCACTGGTCCGCGGGCAGGAAGCCGGTGGTGCACGCGGGCGGGTCGTTGAGGACGGTCATGAAGTCGACCATCACACCGTACTGGATCGGCCCGCGGATGGCGGTCCGCAGCGCCGCGATCAGCGGCGGGAAGACGACCATGAGCTGTTCCAGGCTCGCGTTGTACGTCACGCCGACCTGCCCGAGGCTCACCAGATTGCTGGCGAGCAGCGGCAGGGTGGGGCGCAGAGACTGGAACTGCTCGGTCACCGTCTCCATCGCGGAAGGACTGTTGTTCAACAGGCTCCGCAGCGCCGGATCGTGCTCGCGCAGCTGATCGGTGACCGTGGCCAGATCCGCTGTCCAGGAACGGATGTCGTCGGCGGAACGGGTCTGGGTGTCCAGCAGCGGACCGATCTGGTCGAGCAGTTTCTTGGTCGGCTCGATATCGGTTTCGGCCTGCTGCACCAGCAGTGCCGCCGAGTCGATGAACCGCTGTAGATCGGGCCCGGCGCCGTTGAACGCGAGGAACGCCTCGTCGATCACCTGCTTCAGGCGGGTGTCGGCGACGGTGGCGAGCAGCTTGTCGGCCTGGTCGAGCATCGTACCGACGTCCTGCGGCAGGTGGGTGCGCTGCACCGGTATCACCGAGCCGTCGCGCAGATTCTTGTCGGACGGTTGCTCGGTGGGCACCAGGTCGACGTACTGCTCGCCGATGGCCGAGACACTGCGCACCCACGCGCTCGAATCGGCGGGCACCTTGTAGTCGCTGTCGATCGACAGATCCGCTTCGACTCCGGCCGTCGTCAGGCGCACCGCCTCGACCTTGCCGATGTTCTGCCCGCGGTAGGAGACATTCGCGGTGGGATAGAGCCCACCGGTGGCGGCCAGCTGCACGGTCACCGCGTACCGACCGATCCCGAGCATCGCGGGCACCTGCAGGTAGGTACCGCCCATCACGACGAGACCGACCACGGTGAGCACCGCGAAGATCGCGAGCTGGGCTCGCACGAACCGGGTGAGTTTCATCGACCCGCCCCTTCCTGACCGGGCAATGGCGCGGTGATACCTGGTATGGCGGGCAGGCCGGGGATGGACGGCAGCCCTGGAATGCTTGGCGCGGGAGCCGGTGGGGCCGCGAACGGCGCGGTGGCCGGGTCAGCGGCATCGGTGGCGGTCGACGGCGCGAACGAACCGACGACACCCTCGACACCACCGAAGCGACCGCCGAGCGGGGTTCCGGTGAGCCAGTTGCTGTCGAGGCGGCTGGCGGTCAGGTCGAACGTGATGAACAAGTTCATGTAGTCGCCCAAGACCGCGTTGTCGAGGTTCTTGATCGGGAACGGGAAGGTCGGCAGGATGCCCAGCGCCTGGATCAGGTTGTTTCCGGTGTCGGCCAGTGTCTTCAGCACCGGACCGAGGCTGCGGAGATTAGCCACCAGATCGTCGCCACTGGTCTTGATGAGGCGTTCGCTGACGTCACCGAGCTCACCGAGCGCGGTGATCGCCGTGGTGATGCTCGCCGACCGGTCGGCCAGCGCGGTGAGCGCGGGATGGATCTGTTCGATCGCCTCGGCGATCACGTCACGCTGACCGGCCAGTTTCACCGACAGCTGGTCCAGGCCCTCCATCGCGGCGATGATGCTGCCGGTCTGCCGCTCCAGCCCGGTGGTCAGCTCGTTGAGCTGCGGCAGCAGGTCGGCGATCTCCTCCTCGCGGCCGTTCACCATCGCGTTCAGTTCGGTGGTGATGGTCTCGAGCTGCGCGATACCGCCACCGTTGAGCACCACCGACAGCGAGGACAGCACCTGCTCGGTGGTCGGGTAGGCGCCCGCGCGTTCGAGCGGGATGACATCGCCGCCGCGCAACTGCCCTTCCGGCGCGACCGCGGTCGGCGGGGACAACTCGACGTGGTTGCTGCCGAGCAGACTGGTCTGGCCGATCTTGGCGATCGCGTTGGCGGGCAGATGGACTTCGGGGTTGAGCGACACCGTCACCAGCGCGTGCCAGCCCTCGACCTCGATCCCGGTGACGTTGCCGACCTCGACATCGTCCACCCGCACCGGTGAATTGCGGGTCAGGGTGGTGACATTGGGCATCTGGATCCGCACGGTGTACGAGCCGGGCCCGCGCCCCTCGGAGCCGGGCATGGGCAGGGAGTTGAGCCCGTCCCATTGACAGCCGGTGGTGCCGAGCGCGACGGCGACGCCGACGGCCAGCCCGGCGAGTATGCGTTGCCGCCTCATCGCTGTCCTCCTGGAACGGCAAGCCCGGCAAGACCTTCGGGCACGGTGATCGGAGCAGCGGCGGGGGCCTGGTTCGGCTGGCCCGCGCCGGCCAGACTCGGGTCGCTGTACACCAGCTGCTCGGGGAAGGCTGTCACGCCGCTGGCCGGGTTGGTCATGATCGGCACGTAATTCATTGCCAGCGAACTGATCACCGGTGCAAGGAACTCCGCGCACAGATCCGCGGACCTGTCCGAGTTGTTGTGCTCGAGCGCCCGGATCGAACCACACAGGAAGCTGAGTGGATTGGCCGTGTTGTTCAGCGCCACCGCGCCGGTGAGCGAGCCCTGCGCCGGCTTGTAGAGCTGGTAGAAGTTCACCATCGCGGTCGGGCCGGAGTGCAGCACCTGTTCGATCTGGGGTCGCTTGTCGACCAGCGTCTGGGTGACATCGGCGAGCCGCTCGACGCCCTCGGTCAGCTCACCCCCGGTGCCATCGAGGAACCGCTTCACATCGGCGAGCGCCACATCGAGACTGTCCAATCCGGCGCCGAGATCTTCCGACGCGCCGGCCAGGACCGAGGACACCGAAGCCAGCCGGCCGCTGAACTGCACGATCTGCTCATTGCTCGCCGAGAGCACCTCGACGAACTTCTGCAAGTTGCGGATGGTGCCGAACAGGTCGGTTCGCCCGTCGGACAGGGTGGTCAGCGTCGCGGACAGTTCGCGCAGGGTGTCCCGGAATTTCTGTCCGTTGCCGTCGAGGTTCTCGGCCGCGGTGTCGACGAAGCGGCCGAAGGAGCCCTGCTTGTCGTCACCGACCGGACCGAGCGCCGTCGACAGTTTGGTCAATTCGGCCTTGATCTCGTCCCACTCCACCGGAACCGCGGTGCGCTCGAGCGGAATCTGCGCGCCGTCGGCCAGTTTCGGGCCGCCGCTGTAGGCGGGCGCGATCTGCACGAAGCGGGCCGACACCAGCGACGGCGCGATGATCACGGCGCGCGCGTCCGCGGGCAGATCGACGCTGCTGTCGATACTCATCTGCACGCGCACCTGGCCCTTGCCCGGCTCGATCGAGTCGATGCTGCCGACGGTGACGCCGAGCACCCGAACCTCATCGCCCTTGTAAAGGCCGGTGGTCGAGGTGAACGAAGCGGTCACCGTGTTCTTTCCGCCGCCGGTGACGAGGTAGACGCCGACCGCGACCAGTGCCGCGATCACTACCACCGCCACCGCGATCGTCCAGCGCGGCAACCCGCGCACCTGCTGGGTCAAGCTCATCGCGGGGGATCCTCCTCAGCAGGAGCGATGTACGGCGTCCTCGGGTGGGTGAAGATGTCGATCAGGTCTTGTGGCACTTGTTCCGGCCAGACCAGCGCGTCGA
The DNA here is from genome assembly GCF_042720195.1 of Nocardia sp. NPDC058497. Taxonomy (NCBI): domain Bacteria; kingdom Bacillati; phylum Actinomycetota; class Actinomycetes; order Mycobacteriales; family Nocardiaceae; genus Nocardia; species Nocardia sp. NPDC058497. Next base: position 9,468 of record NZ_JBHXMY010000189.1, read on the forward strand.
CGAGGGGGCGCAATTCGGTACTGGTCGCGTTCACCACGTAGGCGTTGAACCAGGGCCCGTTGCCGACCTGCTCACCGAGCGCGGCGGCGTAGGGGCCGAGGCCGTCGAGGGCTTCGTTGAGGTTCTGTTCGTTGCGCTGGAGCAGCGCGAGTACCGAGTTCAGGCGGTCCAGCGTCGGCCGCATCTGTGGCTCGTTGTCGGCGACCAGGCCCGAGAGCTGCCTGGCCACGTCATCGATGTAGACGACGAGCTGATTGATCGCCGCCCGGCGCCGGTCGAGCTCGCCGAGCAGCTCGTTGCCGTCGATGAGCAGCGTATTGAGCTGGGTGCTGCGATCGGCCAGGATCTTGGTGACATTCTGTGCCCGGGCCAGCAGGTCGGTCAGCGCCTGGTCGCGCACATTGATGCTGCGCGACAGCGCGGTGACACCGTCGAGCGCGTTGCGCAGCGGGCCCGGCGTGGCGGCGAAGGCCGCCGACAGGGTGTCGAGGGTCTGGTCGACCTGATCCAGATCGAGATCACGCACGGTCCCACCGAGATCGCTCAGCGCTTCGTTGAGCGAGTAGGGCGAGGTGGTGCGCTCGACCGGGATGGTGTCGCCGGTGCCGATCGCGCCGGGGCCGGTCGGCACCACGTCCCGCGAGTTGCGGCCGAGCGCCCTCTTCGGCTTTATAGCG
>NZ_JBHXMY010000190.1:0-10141 GCF_042720195.1 Nocardia sp. NPDC058497
CCACCCCGATGCGGCCAGGCCAGTCCGCGGCGCCGACGACGTGAACCGTCCCAGGACCGGTCCGTCGGCCGCGACCGCGCGCCCTGGCGCCGGTCGCCGTCCCGGCGGTCCGACCACCGGTGAGCGCAGGGCCACCGGAACTGGCGGCACACCGCCGCCCATCGGACCGCGTAACCGCCGCGACGGTGGCGGCGGTGACGACGGCTCCGGTAAGGGTGGTTCGGTGAGGAAGATGCCGTGGCGGGCCATTCGCCGGACGATGTACGTGCTGATGGCCCTGGCCATCGTCGTGCCGAGCGCGGTGTTCCTGGTCGCCTACACGGCGGTCTCGGTGCCGAAACCGGGTGACCTGGAGACCAACCAGGTCGCGACGATCTTCGCCAGCGACGGCACCACCGAGATCAGCCGGGTGGTCCCGCCACAGGGCAACCGCACCGAGGTCTCGATCGATCAGATCCCGCCGCACGTGCGCAATGCCGTGATCGCCGCCGAGGACCGCGACTTCTACACCAACCCCGGCTTCTCGGTGTCGGGCTTCGCGCGCGCGGCCCGCGACAACATCCTCGGCAAGGAAAGCGCCGGTGGTGGCTCCACGATCACCCAGCAGTACGTGAAGAACGCGCTGGTCGGTGACGAGCGCTCGATGCAGCGCAAGATGAAGGAACTGGTGATCTCGGCCAAGATGGCCCGCCAGTGGAGCAAGGAGGACATCCTCGCCGCCTACCTGAACACGATCTACTTCGGTCGTGGCGCGTACGGCATCGATGCCGCGGCCAAGTCGTACTTCGGTAAGCCGGTGCAGGAGCTGACCGTGGCCGAGGGCGCGGTGCTCGCCGCGACCATCCAGCTGCCCTCGCTGCTCGATCCGGAGAAGAACCCCGACGGCGCGAGGACGCGCTGGAACTACGTGCTCGACGGCATGGTCGCCGAGGGTAACCTGCCGACGGCCGAGCGGTCGTCGATGCAGTACCCGCAGGTGGTCTCCCTGGACTCGCTCGGCGAGAACAACCAGGACGAGGGCCCGGGCGGCCTGGTGAAGAACCAGGTGCTCAAGGAGCTGTCCTCGGCGGGCATCAGCGAGCAGCAGCTCAACACCGAGGGCCTGCAGATCACCACGACGATCGATCCGCAGGCGCAGGAGGCCGCGGTCAACGCCGCCCGCTCCAAGCTGGAGGGCGAACCGGAGAACCTGCGGACCGCGGTGGTCTCGATCGACCCGCGCACCGGCGCGGTGCGCGCCTACTACGGCGGTGAGGACGGCCAGGGCTTCGACTTCGCCAACGCCGGCCTGCCGACGGGCTCGTCGTTCAAGGTGATCGGCCTCGCCGCGAACCTCGAGCTGGGTATCCCGCTCTCGCAGCTGTACGACAGCTCGCCGATCACCGTCAACGGCATTCAGATCGGCAATGTCGAAGGCGAGCAATGTGGCATGTGCACCATCGCGGAGGCACTCAAGCGCTCGCTGAACACCAGCTTCTACCGCATGCAGTTGGACATGCAGAACGGCCCGGAGAAGGTCCGGGCGATGGCCTACAAGCTCGGCATTCCCGAGGAGCTGCCCGGGATCGGCGAGACGCTGACCGAGCCGAACGGCGCAGGCCCGAACAACGGCATCATCCTCGGCCAGTACCAGTCGCGTCCCCTGGACATGGCCTCGGCCTACGCCACGCTGGCCGCTTCGGGCATGTACCACGCACCGCACTTCGTGCAGCGGGTCGTGACCGCCGACGGTCAGGTGCTGCTCGATCGCGGCGAGCCCGCCGGTGAGCAGCGGGTGAGCGCGGCGGTGGCCGACAACGTCACCGCGGCGATGAAGCCGATCGCGGCGTACTCGCGCAACCACAACCTGGCCGGTGGCCGGGAGTCGGCGTCCAAGACCGGTACCCACCAGCTCGGCGACACCGGCAACAACCGTGACGCCTGGATGGTCGGCTACACCCCGTCGCTGTCGACCGCGGTGTGGGTCGGTACCGAGCAGGGTGATCCGCTGCGCAACTACGGCGGCGGCAGCATCTACGGTTCCGGTCTGCCGTCCGACATCTGGAAGGCGACGATGGACGGCGCGCTGTCCGGCACGTCGAACGAGTCGTTCCCCAAGCCCGCCCCGATCAAGGGCCAGGCCGGTGTGCCGGAGTGGTCGGCGCCCTACACGGCACCGTCCACCACCGCGCCGGTGATCGCGCCGCCGGTGATCGTGCCCTCGCAGGTCGAGATCCTGCCCGGCATCCGGATTCCGGTGCCCGGCGTGCAGCAGCCCGCCGGACAGCAGCCGTCGCAGCAGACGCCGGAGACGACGACCGGCCCGCTGCCGGGTCAGCCGACCGCGCCCGCGGACGGTTCGCCGCCGACCAACAGCAACGGCAACGGCAACCGCACGAGGCCCGGCACGGGCGGTGCGGACAACGACAACGAGAGTGGCGGGGGAACCACGCCGACCAGATCCCGGTAGCCACCGGTAGCCTCGGATGTCGTGACCGATCAGCAACTCGCGGACCAGCCGGCGTCGAGTGGTACCCGGCCGGGCCGCGGAGTGCAGTACGTCGCGCCCGCCCAGCCGGCCCCGGACCTGCGCTCGATCGATGCGCGAGATAAGCCGAGCCGCAACGATTCGCTGACCGCGCAGCTGTCGACGGTGATCGGCGGCCCGGTCGGCGAGCACGCGCTGATCGGCCGGGTGCGGTTCTGGACGCCGCTGCGGGTGATGTTCGCCTTCACCGTGGTGTTTCTCGCGCTCGGCTGGTTCGCGAAGGCGGGCTGCATCCAGCAGACCGGCGACGGCGCGGGCGGTCTCATGCTGGACTGGAACAACGGCCGCCAGTACGTGGCCATGTGCTACTCCGACACGGTCCCGCTCTACGGCGCTGAACGGCTCAACGAGGGCGCGTTCCCGTACAAGAAGTCCTGGACCGAGTCGACCCCCGACGGCGGCACCGAGACCAGATACATGGAGTATCCGGTGCTTTCGGGCCTGTACCAGTACGCGGCGATGCAGATCGGCAATGTCTGGGATCACCTGCCGTTGCCCGGCGCGCTGTCGGTGGTGGTGTATTTCAATGTCGTCGCGCTCGGTCTGGCGATGGGCTGGCTGATCACCGTGTGGGCGTCCTCGCGACTAGCCGGGCGGCGCGTTTGGGATGCGGCGCTGATCGCGGTGTCGCCCTTGGTGATCGTGCACGCGTTCACCAATTTCGACGCGCTGGCAACGGCTTTCGCGGCCACCGGCCTGCTTGCCTGGGCACGGCGCAAGCCGGTGCTCGCCGGTGTGCTGCTCGGTCTCGGCGGTGCCGCGAAGTTGTATCCGCTGCTGCTGCTCGGGCCGATCCTGGTGCTGTGCCTGCGCGCCGATCCGATGCAGCGACTACCCGCCGCGCTGGCGGGTCTGCGGTTGCGTGATGTCGACAGCCTCGACGCCGCCCGCACCTGGCTGCGCGAAACCCCCGTCAGGACACAGTTCTTCGCGCTGCGCCCGCTCGGCGCGGCCACCCTCACCGTGCTCGCCGCGGCGGGCACCTGGATCGCGGTGAACCTGCCGATCGCCGTGCTCTACCCCGACGGCTGGCGAGAGTTCTTCCGGCTCAACACCACCCGGCACGCCGATCCGGACTCGATCTACAACGTGATCACCTCGTTCACCGAGTGGGGCGGTTTCGACGGGCCGCTCGAACACGGCCAGCCGCCGACCGTGCTGAACACCGTCTCGCTGCTGCTGTTCCTGACTGCCTGCGCCGGCATCGCCTATCTGGCGCTGACCGCGGCGCGGCGCCCACGGGTGGCGCAGCTGTGCTTCCTGGTCGTCGCCGCGTTCCTGCTGACGAACAAGGTGTGGAGCCCGCAGTACTCGCTGTGGCTGGTGCCGCTGGCGGTGCTCGCGCTGCCGCATCGGCGAATCCTGCTGGCCTGGATGACGATCGACGCGCTGGTCTGGGTACCGCGCATGTACTACTACCTCGGCGAGGACGCCAAGGGCCTGCCCGAACAGTGGTTCACCGGCACCGTCGTGCTGCGCGACCTCGCCGTCCTCGGCCTGTGCGCCCTGATCATCCACGAGATCCTGCGTCCCCAGGACGATCTCGTGCGCCGCGACTACGTCGACGATCCGGCGGGCGGAATCCTCGACCGCGCACCCGACCCGCTGCTGCCGTGGCTGCCGCAATTCCTGCGCCCCCGGCAGGCCTGCACCAGTGCGCGGCCCGCGTCGATGGTGGACTGAGCGCTACAGCCGCAGGTAGCGGGCCTGGAGCTCGGGTTCGGCCGGGAGCATGTCGAGGTCGAGTTCCCAGGCGTTGCCGGTCCACGGGTCGAACAGCGGGGTGCCGGGCATGGTGGGCAGGTGCCTGCACGACTGCGACAGCAGCGACAGCGGACCGTCACCGAAGTCGACGCCGCCGCTGCCGACGATCACCAGCGACAGGCCGATCAGATCGCCGCGCACCATCAGCTGAGCCAGGTGCACCACATCGGAGGCCTGGTAACCGTGCGGGAAGTCGGCCGCGACCAGGATCCGGTGCTCGGACGGCGGCACGGCTTGCCCACTGCTGTAAGCGATTTCGGCGAGATCGGCCGCGTGCGCCAGTGCGCCGAGGCGCGCCGGGATATCGGCATGGTCGACGATCACCGGACCCGCGAGCAGCGGGGCGAGCGGAGCGGCGAGCCCGCGCAGGCCACCGGTGAGGTCGATCAGGTCGACCCGGGTCGGCTTGTCCGGCAGCGCGGCGACCAGCCGGGCCACGAGTGCGCCGACCACGCGGGACGCGCCTCCGCTTGACTCGGTGTCGACCCACAGCGGCCGATTCAGTGGCACCGGAACGCAATACGGCACCCTGAGCTCACCGCGGTCGTGCGCGTACAGCTCGCCGAGCCGGATGCCGTCGCTGCGTGCGGCTTTCGTGGTCCAGGCAGGCGCGAGCCAGGAGGCGAGCGCGGCGGGCATGACGGAGTCGGCCTCGGCGATCTCGCGACCGAGGTGGTCGCTGTCGCGCCGATGGTCCGAATCGGCGATGCCGACCAGCTCGTCGTGCCTGCGGTGCGCCTCGGCGCGGGCCGCGTCGGCGGCCGGGGTGTTGCGGGTCGCCGGGTTCGAGACCGCGTCGGAGAGTTCCTGATCCAGTCGTTTGGCGGCGTAGTCGCGGGCCGAGACCAGTGCGGCCGCGGAACGGGCCGCGTCCTCGAAGATCATCCACATCCGCTGCAGACCGTGGTCGACCTCGAGCGGGATGCCCGGCGCACCGGCGGGCCGCTCGGCCGTCTCGGTCGGCGCGGCGGCCTGCGGTGTCGCGGTGGCGGGCACGCCGTGGGCAGGCAGCAGCTGCGCCGCCCCGCGGTCGTACCCCTGGCCGAGCGCGCGCAGCTTCCAGACGCCACCGCGGCGGTAGACCTCGAAGCAGATCAGCGCGCTCTCGCCCGCGGTGGGCGAGATCACGAACTCGGCTGTGGGCGTGCCGTTCTCGGCCAGCGTCGCGGTGACGGTGCCTAGCACGTGCCCGGCGGTGACGAACAGGAGCACGGCATGCGCGTCCGACCTGACCTGTGGCAGTGCGATATCCACCGCGCCACCGGCGAAGGTGACGCCGGGAGCGGCGGGCCGCGACGCGCACACATGGTCATGCTCGTCGCGTACCCGCAGATCCTCGCCGACCACCAGCGCGCCGAGATCGACGGTGCCCGCGGTGTGCGCGGTGAAACGCACGGTGCCGGCGGTCAGCGCGGTGTTCTGGCCCGCCTTCAGGTGAATCACGTTGTCTGCCTTGCTCTTGTTCGTACTCGCCTAGTCCTTGCCGAGGAACCGGCCCAGCTGCGGCACGGCCTCACCGGGATGCTTGGCCTGGAAACCCTCGCCCAGCGCCTGCATCTTCCAGTCGGCACCGACCCGGTACACCTTGGCCATCGCCATCGCCGTGAACGGCATGCCGCCCGCGAGGGTGTAGCGCGCGAGTTCGCCGTTGGTCGTGCCATCGATCAAGCGGCAGAACGCGTTCTGCACCTGCTCGAAGGTGTGCCCCTTGTAGGAGGTGACGACGAACAGCAGCGTGGAGATGTGCGCGGGGATCCTGGTCAGATCCACCAGGATCATCTCGTCGTCGCCCTCGCCCTCGCCGGTCAGGTTGTCGCCCTGGTGGCGCACCGAACCGTCCTTGGACGACAGCTGGCCGTAGTAGGCGACGTCGACGAGATTCTGGTCGGCGAACAGGCAGACCGAGGCGTCCAGGTCGATGTCGACCGTGCGGTTGCCGAACATGCCGCGGGTGCGCACCGGGTCCCAGCCCAGGCCCATCTTGACGAAGGTGAGCGCGGCGCCGCCCTCCTTGCGCAGGGTGACCCGCTGACCCTTCTGCAGGCTGACCGGGCGATCCTTGCTCAGGCTGACCTCACCGGCGGGCTGCGGCGGGGCGGCCTGCGTGGGCGGCGGGTAACCGGGGCCGGGGCCGGGCGGCGGCGGGTAACCGGCGGCGGGCGGCTGCTGGGCCGGGCCGGGGGGCGGCGGGTAGCCACCGCCGGGCGGGGCGTAGGCGGGCGCGGGCTGCTGCGGGTAGCTCGGCGCGGACTGCGCCGGGTACGCGGGCGGCGCCTGCTGCGGCGCGGGCTGCGGCGGGGCGGCCTGCTGAGCGGTGGCGGGTGCGGGCGAATCGTCCACCTGCACACCGTGATCGGTGACCAGCGCGGCGAAACCACCGGCATAACCCTGACCGACGGCGCGCACCTTCCAGCTGCCCTGACGGCGGTACAACTCGAGCGCGATCACGATCGACTCCGCGTTGAGCCCGTCGATCCGGTACTCGAACAGCCGATTACCGGCGGCGTCGGAGACGATCGCGGTGGGCGGGGCGGACCGGCCGAAGTTGCTCGTCGCGTCGTCGAGGGTGATCACCGCGCGGATCTGGTCGATGTCGCCGGGTACCGCGGGCAGCGAAACCGCCAGGGACGCAGGCTGGCCCGCGGGCCCGGGGCGCAGATCGACGCCGGGCCCACTCGGCTGGTTGTAGAAGACGAAATCGGCATCGGTGCGGACCTTGCCCTGCTCGGTCACGAGCAGAGCGGACAGATCGGCCGGTGCCGTGAGCTGGAGCGAGATCACCACGTCACTGACGGCCAGTGGACCGTTCTGGCCCTTGGCGAGTGTTGCAGACAAGTTCGACCCTTCGCTTGTCGGTGCGGTCGCCTGCCACTCTACGAGAAAGCGAGCGCGAGCGTCCGCGCTCCACAGCCACCGCGTGTACCCGATCGATCGGTTAGGGTGACCACGCAGTAGGTATCGGGCATTCCACCCGCCTGTCCAGAGGGGACTCCAGGGCCGTTATGGCGCAGCTGTTCGAACAATCGAAGAAGGTGATCGAGGCCCATCTCGCGGGGACGAGTATCCGCGCGATCTCCGGCTCGATGGTCGCCTACGAAGGCAATGTGCAGTTCAAATCGGCCGGGTTCGGCGGCGGCGAGGGCGTGCTGTCCGGCCTCAAGCGCCGCGCCACCGGCGAGAAGCTGTCGCTGATGGAATGCACCGGCAACGGTCGCGTGTTCTTCGCCGTGAACGGCCAGAACGTCACCGTTGTCGACCTGAACAACGAGACGCTGCAGGTCGAGTCGCAGCAGTTGCTCGCCTTCGCGGGCAATCTGCGCACCGATGTGCGGTTCGCCGGCGTCGGCGGCATGTCGGCGGGGAGCGGCCTGTTCACCACCACCGTCAGCGGGCAGGGTCAGGTGGCGCTGCTGTCGGCGGGTGGTCCGCTGATCCATCTCGAGGTCTCGCCGCAGTATCCGCTGATCGTGGATCCGGACGCGTTCGTCGCGGCCCGCGGCAACCTCAACCAGTCCTTCGTCACCGACGTCTCCTGGCGCACGATGGTCGGCCAGGACGCGGGTGAGGCGTTCTCACTGAAGTGGGACGGCCAGGGTGTCGTGCTGATCCAGCCGGCGGAACGGTAGGGGACGGCGATGTTCGAGAAGGTCAACAGCAAGGTCGTCAAGGTCGATGTCGGGCAGGCGGGCGGCGTCGTCGCCCGGACCGGCGCGATGTTGTTCTACCAGGGGCAGGTCGCGTTCGCGCCGCACCAGATTCCCGGCGCAGGGCCCGGGATGGGCGGTGGCGGGCTGATGCGGATGGCGGGCGCCATGATGGCGGGCGAGCACGAGCGCACCATGCTGGCGCGCGGAAACGGCGTCGTCCATTACGGATTCGCCGGGCTCGAGGTGCACGTCGTGCAGATGCAGCAGGGCGCGGTGCTGCGCGCCGAGGCCTCGCGACTGCTGGCCAACTCCGCGGGTCTGCAGGCCTCGGTTGTCTCGGTGGCGAGTTCCGGTGGTGGCGGCGGTGGTGGCGGTCTGATGGGCGCGCTGCGTGGCGCGGCCGCCGGTGTCGCTACCGGCCAGGGCATGTTCACCACCCAGCTCAGCGGGCAGGGTTCCGCGGTGCTGCTGGCCCACGGCGGTTTCCTGGAACTGCAAGTGGGCGGACCGAATCCGGTGGTCGTCGATCCGCAGGCGTTCGTCGCCGCCTACGGCAATGTGCAGACCGAACTCAAGGCGGCGATGAGCTGGCGCGACGCGGTCGGCCGTGGCGCGGGCGAGGCGATGCAATTGCATTGCCACGGGCAAGGTGTCGTGTACGTGCAGGCCTCAGAAGAGAAGTTGTGAGTCGATGAGCCAAATCCTCTCCCCGATGAATCTCGGTGCCAGCGACAACATCCCGGGCAACAGCTACGCCTACTGCATCGACCTGACCGGCCCGTGGTTCATGCGCAAGGGCGCGATGATCGCCTACTACGGCCAGATCCAGTTCCAGATGCTCACCCACGGCCTGCAGGGCAACCTCATGCACATGGTGAGCAGCCAGTTCTCGGCGCCGCTGTTCGCCGGCGAATACGTGGTGGCCGAGGGCCACGGCAAGCTGATCATCGGCGACCGCGGCTACGACATCAATTCCTACGATCTCGAGGACGGCAACCTCACCATCCGCGGCGCCAACCTGCTCGCCTTCGAGCCGGGCCTGGCGCTCAAGCAGTCGATCGTGCCCGGCTTCCTCACCCTGATCGGCACCGGCAAGTTCCTGGCCTCCTCCAACGGCCCGGTCATGTTCGCCGAGCCCCCACTGCGCGTCGACCCCGAAGCACTGGTCGGCTGGGCCGACTGCCCCTCCCCCAGCCACCACTACGACCAGGGCTGGATCGGCAGCTTCCTGGCGGCCGGTGCGGCCAGGATGGGCGCCAACTCGGGCGAGGAACGCCAGTTCGACTTCACCGGAGCGGGCACCGTGCTGATCCAGTCCTCGGAGAAGGTCATGAGCGACAACGCGCTGGTCAGGACCATCGAGGGCCAGCTGCAGAGCGGCATCACCGTGGGCGGATTGCAACGGATCCAAGGCGTCGTCCAGCAGCAGCTCGCGGGTCAGCAACAGCACTACTGAGCAGAGCGCTTGCCAGGCCGCGCATCGACAGCCGATCCAACCTGGCAAAGTCGGGCCAATTCAGATCATCATGAATTCATGACCACGATGTCGGCCGCCGAGGCGTCTCGCAACTTCTCCGCTGTGCTGAGCCGTGCCGAGCATGGTGAGACGATCCATATCGTCCGCCACGGCCGCACAGTGGTGACCGTCTCGCCGCCGACGACTAGAACCGGCGTGGCGCTACGGCGTGCGCTGGAAGTCTCCGACGCTCCACCCTTCGACGACGACTTCGCGGCGGATATCGCCGCTGCCCTCGCGATGGTCGCCAATGGCACGAAGGACCCTTGGGCCGACCTCTGATCCTCGACGCCGGAACCGGAGAAGTGCCGGTACAGCGCACAGGCCGACGCCGACACCGTCGGCGATATCGCCGATTCCCACCTGGGCGTACCCACACCCATCGACCGAGTGCCATACGACGACGATGAGCCGGCGGGGCGGCCGAGCAAACCACGATGCGTCACGCACAACTACTCGCCCGGGTTCGGCCGATCGGGCAAGCCCCGAGGGGCACACGCCTCGAGTAGCGCACCGACCTCTGCGCTCGTCGCCCACCACCGCGCTGTGCGTTCACTTTCGCGCCGATCGGTGGCAGTCGGGACCGATGGGGCGACTAGTGAATGCTGTGCGCGTGTCCGCCGCACAGGCGGACGTCGAAACAGCCCCAGGCCTGTTTCGACGTCGCCGATAGTTCTGCGGACATGC
>NZ_JBHXMY010000191.1:0-10126 GCF_042720195.1 Nocardia sp. NPDC058497
ATGTACATGCACCACAACGAACTCACGCACGTGCCGACGCAGCCAGGAAATCATCCCGCGGGCCCGAAGCCCCGCGAAACCGGCTCCCGGGATCGCGGTGCCTGCGGGAAATCCGTGCACCTCGAGCCCGCTGGGCACCGCGTCGGCGCCGGATACCGCCGCGGTCAACGCCACTCGATGACCACGGCCCGTCAGCTCCTGCGCCTGGTTGCACGCCACCCGTACGGGACCGCCGTACGCCCCGTCAGGCGAGAACAACGTCACGACATGCAGAACCCGCATCTCACACCGCCATCGCACGCGGTGCGAGCATCGTGGCTCCGGCCGCGACATCAGAGGGGACCAGGGCGGTAGCCCCCACAGTGGCCCCTGCGCCGATCGTGACGCCACGTAGCACCGTGGCGCGGGCGCCGAGCCAGGCACCGTCGTGCACAGCGATCGGCGCATTGTCGAACTCGAAGGTCGGCGAGTGCCGGTCGTGACTGCCGGTGCACAGCAGAACACCCTGCGACACACAGACATTCGCACCAATGGTCACCGGCTCCAGGTTGAGGATCCAGACCTCCTCGCCGATCCAGCTGTCCGCGCCCACCGACAGCTTCCACGGCCAGTGAATCCGCACCCGGTGCCGGATGAGCACCCCGGGCCCGATGCTCGCCCCGAAGGCACGAAGGACGGCCACGCGCAACCGGTTCGGGCACCACCAGTGGGCGAGCACACCGGCCACCGCGAGCCACGCGATCTGGACGACAACCGGACGGCCCTTGTCATACCCCGCACCGGTGAAACCGGCCAGCGAACGCGTCACGCCAACCCCCGCGCGGTCTCCTCGTGCTCCCGGTACCACGCGACCGTGTCCGCGATACCCGCGGCCAATTCGATCTGCGGTTGCCAGCCGAGCCCGCGCAGCTTCGACACGTCCAGCAGTTTGCGCGGCGTGCCGTCCGGCTTGGTGGTGTCCCAGTGGGTTCGCCCGGTGAAGCCGACAGCGTCGGCGACGAGCCCGGCGACCTCGGCGATCGAAACATCTTTGCCTGTACCGACATTGACGTGTTCGGCGCCGTCGTAATGGTCGAGCAGATGCAGGCAGGCGCGAGCCATGTCGTCCACGTGGAGGAATTCGCGCAGCGGACGGCCACTACCCCAGTTCGTCACCTCGGCGATCCCATCGCGCGCGGCCTCACTGTAGCGGCGGATCAGCGCGGGCAGCACGTGCGAGGACTGCGCGGAGAAGTTGTCGCCGACACCGTAGAGGTTGGTCGGCATGGCCGAGATCCAGGGCAGCCCATACTGCCTGCGCACTGCCTGAACCTGCAGAATCCCCGCGATCTTGGCGATGGCGTAGGCGTCGTTGGTCGGCTCCAGATGCCCGGTGAGCAGGTACTCCTCTTTGATCGGCTGCGGCGCGTGCTTGGGGTAGATGCACGACGAGCCGAGGAACAGCAACCGCGGAACCCGCACGGCCACCGCGGCATCGAGCACATTGACCTGGATCTGCAGGTTGTCGGACAGGAAGTCGACCGGATAGGTGTTGTTGGCGTGGATGCCGCCCACCCGCGCGGCAGCCAGCACCACAACGTCCGGACGGGTGGCACCGAGGAAATCGAACACCGCGCCACGATCGCGCAGGTCCAGTTCTGCCGAACTCCGGCCGACCACGTTGCCGAACCCGGCTCGCTCGAATGCACGCCACACCGCGGAGCCGACCAGCCCGCGATGACCTGCGATGTAGACGGTCGCATCGCGGTCCAACGACTGGACCGCACCGGTGTCAACGCTCATCGGGTGGTGCTCCACTCTGCGAGGGCGGGCCGATCGATCCAGGGTTTGCCGGCATGCTCGAGCGCCGCGATGTCGGCATCGACCATGATCGCGGCGAGTTCGGGGGTGTGCACCGCGGCCTTCCAGCCCAGCAGCCGCTCAGCCTTGCTCGCGTCGCCGACCAGCGCATCGACTTCGGTCGGACGAAGGTAGCGCTCGTCGAACCGAACGTGCTCGGTCCAGTCGAGCCCGGCGCGATCGAAGGCAGCGACCACGAAATCGCGCACCGTGTACGAGCCGCCGGTTGCCAGTACGTAGTCGTCCGGCTCATCGGCTTGCAGCATCCGCCACATGCCCTCGACGTACTCGGGGGCGTACCCCCAGTCCCGGATGGAGTCCAGATTGCCCAGGTACACGTGCTGTTCCAGCCCCGCGGCGATCCGGGCGACCGCGCGCGTGATCTTGCGCGTCACGAAGGTTTCCCCGCGACGCGGTGACTCGTGGTTGAACAGGATGCCGTTGACCACGTACATCCCGTACGCCTCGCGGTAGTTGCGGGCGATCCAGTAGGAGTAGATCTTCGCCGCGCCATACGGTGAGCGCGGATAGAACGGGGTTTCCTCGTTCTGCGGTGGTGGTGTCGCACCGAACAACTCCGAGGTGGACGCCTGGTAGTAGCGGCAGTCCGCTCCCACCATCCGGACCGCTTCGAGCAACCGCACCGTGCCGAGCCCGGTGGTGTTGCCGGTGTGTTCGGGCTCGTCGAAGCTGACTCGCACGTGCGACTGCGCCGCCAGGTTGTACACCTCGTCCGGCTGGATCTGCCGCAACAGCGTCACCAGGCGTGCTCCGTCGGACAGATCGCCGTAGTGCAGGAACAGCCGGGCCCGCGGGTCGTGCGGGTCCTGGTACAGATGATCGATGCGCGCGGTGTTGAACGTCGAGGCACGCCGGATCAAGCCGTGCACCTCGTATCCCTTGCTCAGCAGCAGCTCCGCGAGATACGACCCGTCCTGACCGGTGATGCCTGTTATCAGTGCTCGCTTACCGGACTGCGTCACGGTGGCTGCCCCTCCTACCTCTACTGTGCCTGGCCTTGGTCTCGACCAGGTCGGTGAGCCACTGTTCGAACTGATCAATGGCATGTGTTTGCGACAGCGTCCGTGCACAGAACTGCCGGCCGGCGGCGCCGAGCACACCTGCCCGCTCGCGATCGCGGCCGAGTTCGATGGCTGTGCGCACCAGGTGCGCCGGATCGTCCGGTGCGACAACGAGTCCGCCGCCGGAGGCGCGGATCTCCGCAGCGGTGATGCTGTCGGCGTCGGTTGCCGCGATGACGGGGTTACCGGTGGTGAAATACGAGGTGAGCTTGCTCGGCACGGCCATCTCGCCGACGCCGGGGCGCTCGTTCACCAGCAGCACATCCGCAGCCGCCAGCGCCTGCTGGTAGTCACCGTCGGGCAGCGGGTCGAGGAACCGCAGGGTATCGATTCCGCGGCCCGCCGCCTCCAGCTGTGGACGCTGGTTGCCGCCGCCGACCAGGACGAATCGCACCGACTCGCCCTGTCGCTGCGCATGACCGGCGGCCGCGACCACATGCTCCAAGCCTTGTTTGGCGCCCATGTTCCCGGTGTGCAGCACGATCACCGTCTCGTCGTCCCAGCCCAGCTTGCGCCGCGCCGCCGAACGATCGATCACCGGCGGCGGGCCCAGGTGAGTCCAGTTGCGGATCACCGTGATCCGCTCCTCCGGCACCCGAAGCGCCGACGTCATAGTGGATTTGAATCGGTCATGGATGGCCACGACACCGTCGGCGGCCCGCAGCATGCCGGATTCGAACGCGGTGGCCAGCTGGGCGGGCCTGCCACTCATCGCCCCCGTCTCCACCACGCCCCGGCTGTAGAGATCCTGCACCCAGACGCCGACTGCCGGACGAGTGCTCTTGCGGCACAGCCGAAGTCGAAGGAGCCCCGCCGCCGTCGACAACATCGCCGGGCTGACGAAGACAACGGCATCGACGTCATCGGACGGCAATGCGGCGGCCAGCCTCGCACCGAAGCTCGCCTCCATCCGTACCCGCCCCAACCCGCTGGGTGGATCGGGAACGAAATGCCGAAGCCGTCGCACCGCAACATCATCGATTTCACTACGCAACACCGCCGGATCGTCGAAACCCGGCTGCAGTCGCCACTGCGGATAGTGCGGCAGCCCGGTCAACACCCGAACCCGGTGCCCGCGCGCACGCAAGCCGGCGGCGACGCCAGTGGTGTAGGGCGCGATTCCGGTGCTCTCCGGCGCATAGTTCAGGCCGGCGATCACGATCGACAGCGGACTGGTCACGGGGCGACTCCCATCGTGGCGGTGTACTGCAGGTCCTGGACCGGCGGATGTGCCCGCACCGGCCACGGCGAGTTCGCCGCCAGCACGACGCCACCCGCACGTTCCAGGTAGGCACTGACCGTGACGTCGGAGTCGCCGCCGGGCAACGACACCGCGCAGATCCCGAGACCGGCGGGCAACGTGCAGCGCGCGACCTGACTGCCCGCGCGCACGGCAACGGTGCCCGGCTCGCGAAGCAGCACGAGTGCTTCGGCCTCGTCGCGCGCCGGGGTGCTGCCCGGCCGGAGGGTCATCAGCACGGACTGTGGGTACGTCGGCCGCGTCGCGGCCAGTTGCTGCCGGTGGGTCAGATACAGCTCGTCGCGCTCAATCGCGGGTGGGCGGCCGGACTTGAACCAGCGCAGGTAGTACGACGTCAGCCCGAGCAGCGCGCTGCCGTGGTACATCGATGGCGCGAACGACGTGCCCTCGCTGTGGTCGTTCCAGGTGACCAGCTGCACCCAGTCCGCGCCGCCCGCGATCGCGATGGTCCACGTATTGCGCAGGTTCTCGGTATTGCCCGCCTCGTCGAAAATGCCGTTGCGCGGCCGGTAGTCCTGGACCGACACCGGCTGCATCCACCGGGCGCCCCGGCTGTGCGCGTCGCCGATGGTGTCCAGCGGGAACCCCGAGATGGGATTGAACGCCGGATTCCGGCCGCCCCAGATCGACATCGCGTAACTGATCGGGGCATAGTCGGCGGCGTAGGTGTCGTACACGGTGAACACCGGCGCCAGCGCGACCTCGATGCCGTGCGCGCTCGACATGACCTCGACGAGCTCCGACCACCAGGCGGCCGGGCGCTTTTCGGCCATGTACGGCGATACCACCAGGGGCCCCGTCGAGAGCCGATAGGCCGCGGGCTCGCCCGCCCAGCTCGCGAGCTCGGCAGCCAGCTGCGCCACGCTCCAGGTGCCCGGCGCCCCGGACATGTCGGGCATGAGCATGATCTTGAAATTCGGGTCGACCGCATGCGCCGCCCGCAGCAGCCGGGTGGGTACATCGGCATGCCAGAGGCCGCCGTCGCCGGCTGCGGTCAGCAGGTTCACCGTGAACCCGTCGATGCCGGCCGCAATAGCCTGCCGGACTTCGGTTTCCAGGTCCGCCGAGCGCCAGTCCGCATGGTCCGACACCGGGCGCGGCACGGGCCGGTCACGCAGCAGACCACCGTAGGCGGCATTGGCGCCGCCGCTGCCGCCGGGATCGAGGTACTCGGTCGAGTAATAGTCACGCTCGGCGGGCAGGTTGTCGATCGAGATCGGGTAAGGCGGAAAGTAGTGGGCGAAAACGAGTTTGGCGTCCGGCCCCTGGTCTCCGAGCGAATTCGTGGGGGACGTCGGGGCGGCAGTGCACGCCACCAGCAGACCCACGACGGCCCCGGCCGAGGAAAGCGCACTCACCATCGATCGAACGCGGCGACCGAGCGACGCCGCAGGCACGTGCCGCCGGGCGGAGTCAGCCATGGGTGCGCCCTCCGGCTCGCGGCAGCTGCTGGGTGGCGAACTCCGGTCCTTCGGCGTCGAGGCGATTGTTGCGGGGTTCGGCCCGGCGCACCGCGGGCGCGGCTCGATGGCTACCGGTGCCTGCCTCTCGCGGCGGTCCGTTCCGGCGGGGTGTGGGCGCTGGGGTGTCGGCCGCCGGAGCTGCCCGTCGAGCGCGCCTGCTCAGCGCCCACTGCGCGAGCCCACCCAGCGCCGCGCCGAGCACCAGCCCGCCGCCGAGGTACATCGGCGCACCGGGACTCGACGGGGTCGCGGGTGCGGTAGCGGTGCGGACCACGCTGATCTTGGCCACCGACTGATTGCCCACCGCGGGCGTCTCCAGCCTGGCGACGTAGGCGGCGAAGTTCGCCGCGTACGCGTTCGCGATATCGGCGGCACGCTGCGCCGCCGGATCGGTCGCACTCACCTCGAGCAGCACGGTCTTGGGCAGCTGCCGGGCCGACACCTGGGCGATGAGTTCAGCAGGCGTCAGCTCCAGCGACAAGTCGTCGATCACCTTGGTCGCGAGATCATCGCTGGTGAACAGGTGCGCGTAGCTGACCGCGCGCTGCTGACCGAACAGGTCTCCGGCGTACGCACCCGCCGAGTCGGCACTCACCGGCGATCCGATGAACAGCGTCGTTGTCGCGGTGAAGACCGTGGGGGTGGAGACCATCATCGCTCCTGCGGCAATGCACCCGAGCACTATCCCGATCGCGCTGGGCCACCATCGTCGAAGAGTCACCGAAACGACCTCTCTCTCACCGTTTTTCCCGGGCCGCGGACACTTCGCGCGCTTCCTGGCCGTTGCGGAATGAGCACTGCCCCGGTGACCCCGGCCAGCAGCCCGAGGCCGACCGCGAGCGTCAGGTTGTTCCACACATCGGGTTCGGACGGTTGCTCCGGTAGGTCTGCGGTCTGGGTGATCACCGGCTCCACTGTGGGAATCCGCGATCCGCTCGGGGTTTCCAGCGCCAGGATCTGCGCGGCCAGTTCGGCGGCGACAGCATCGGCGAGCCGCTGCGCTTCCGGCGCCGACACGTCGGCCACCGACACATCGATCAGCACCGTGTCCGGGATCAGATGCGCGGTGACCGCCCCGGCCAGCGCTTCGGGGGAGCGGTCCGCACCCAACTTCAGAATGACCCGGCGAGCCAGATCGACATCACCGGCCATGCGCACATAGCTACGGGCCCGCGAACGCGCGAAGTCGTCACCCCGAAACGGGCTGGCTTCGGCACTGTTGCGCGTAGCGCCGTTCCAGCTCGGCGTCGCCAGGAAGACGCGTGCGGTGGATACGAACCGAGGTGTGGTCTGCAGGGTCACGCCGACGCCCATCAGGATGGCGAGCAGCAACAGCGTGGTCACCAGCTGCCACCGCATACGCAGCAGCGTGAGGAACGAGGGATTCATGCGGGCTCCCGGGCGGTGACGATCTCGCCGAGACCGTTCCGAACCAGCGAATCCGCGATTTCGCCTGCCAGGAACTGATGGCCGAGCGCGTTCGGGTGCACGTTGTCCCCGATCTGCATCGCCGCGATGTCGGTGTCCGCGCCGGAATACCACCCCTCGGCCACCGGATCCAGCAGCGTGGCGTCAGCAGCCTCGCAGGCCTTGGCGAAACCAGCCCGCAGTGCGGCGTAGTTCGCGTACGGAGTCGCCGACATGTAGGCGGGCATGATCACCACCACTCGCGCTGTCGGCCACAACCGCCCGACCTCGGACAAGGCGTCGGTCAAGGCCTCGAGTACGGATCTGGGCTCGTAACCCAGGTCGTTGCGTCCGGCGTCGAGGAAGACCACGTCGACGGTGAAGATCCGGGCATCGGCGGGCAGCCTGTCCACCAGCCGTCCCGGCGGCGGAGCCGGATAGAACTTTGCGCCGTCGTTGAGATAGCCGGTCGCACCGAACGCGTCGACGTTGCAGGCCCAGCCCTGAGTGCGCGCCAGGATGCAGGCATAGCTGTTGGTCGCACCGCCAACCGCCGAACCCGCGGTAAAGCTGTCGCCGACGAACAATGCCGAAAGCCGCTGCTGTACACCAGGTGCCGTTGGCTCGGCAACCGGCGCGGCGGCCGCACCGACCGGCACCGCCATGTGGCGGTCGAGCACGAATCCACCGGCCACCGCGGCGGCGACCGCGAAGCCGAGGACCATCCGGCTAGCCGACGCGCGCATCCGCGGGCTCCTTCCGCCAGTCGAGGACGAACACGCTGCACACGAGGATGACGAGCAGACTCGACATCGCCTGGAGCAGCGAGCCACGCAGCAGGATGATCAGGTAGAAGGGCAGGATGCAGGCCAGCACTCCGGGCGAGCGGGTGTGCCGCAGCGTCGCGTCGATGCGCGCGTCGGCACGCCGGGCCAGGGCACCGAGCGACCCCATCCCGAGTACCAGCGCGGCCCAGGTGCCGTTGATGTAGAGCTCACCCCACAGCGGGGCGGAAAGGTTCTTGAACGTGTACCCACGGAAGTCGGCCAGCAGGATGCCGGTGTCGGTCGGCTTGTCCGCCCACAGTTTTCGTGGAACCCAGAACAGCACGACCCCCGCGGCCTGCTGCCCGTAGGTCGAACCCTCGCGCTGCACGTACAGCACCGTGTTGTTGATCTGGGCGAACGAGTCGTAGTCGGGGGACACCAGCGAGTCGAGTGGGCCCGCGGTCTTCAGCTCACCGCTCGCGCTGTACCGGAACAGGTCGAGCATCGGAAACAGCACTACCAGGGCAGCCACAGCCGACACCGCGACCAGCCGAAATCGCGTCGGCGTGGCGAACAACCCGAACAGCGCGGCGACGGCCAGCGCGGCTGTGCCCGCGGTGTAGCGCGCGTTGGCGATCGGGTTGAGCACCAGCGCGAGGACAACGCCGTCGAGGATCAGCACTCCGAGGACGAACCTGTCCGGTGTGCGCTGGTAGACCTTGACCAGGGCGACGAAGGCCACCAGTATCGGCATCTGCGCACCGGCGACCATCACCGCGGCGATCGGTTCCTGCCAGCGTGCCGCGACCGCCTGCACCAGGTCGTCCCGGCTGGAGAACAGCGTCGGAAGACCGACTGCGGCAATGTAGTAGGTGGCGCTCAGCAATCCGGCACCGCCGAGCAGCAATACCCGGCGCCGATCGACGTCGCGCGCGACGGGAGCGGCCGCGTCCGCGGTATCGCGCCGTCTCGCCACAACCAGACCGATCAGGAAAGCGGCGATCCCCGCCGTGACGACCACCATCGCCGTGGCGTTGAGCGTCGGGTCGGCCCCCTTGGTGGTGTCGGGCACCTGCTCGGTCCGCATCTGAACCAGCGGCGCCAAACCCAGGAAGACGTAGGTGAAGACCCAGAACGACATCTCGACCAGGCGCCGCCGCCCGGAGGCGATAAGGAGCGCGTAACGCAGTCCGGCGACCGTCGTCACCACGAGCGCCCACACCCAGACCGATTCGCGCGGGGCAGGCGTAACTCGGACCAGCAGCGCGGGCACGATCACGATCATCGCTACCCCGGTCCATACAGCCCCGAGGCCGGACCACCAATCCGACTGGGCAGCAACCACACTGCCGCGGAAACCATTCTTTCCACCGGTCTTGTTCACGTGCCGCGACGCGAAGCTATTGGCGGGCCATGCCGTACTCGGCGACATGTCTACTGCTCTCCCGCCACTGACAAAACTCAACTCGTCAGCGAGCGTAGCCGAAGCACGAACTGCCGCCAAAACTACTGTGGCTGAACAAAAGTCAATGTGCGGACTCTCAGATCGATTGTTTCACAACGAATCTGACATGGATGGCATTCCGCGATCGCGGGGTAGGCTCGGGCGACGCGATTCCCGGGGAAACGGGTTGCCGGAAATGTTCGATTGCAATTGTGGGGGTATTACCCGTGCCTAAACCTTCCGTTCTCGCGCAGGCGTTGCTGTGGCTGCTGCCCGCGGGCGCCGCGAAGAACGCACTCCTGCGGCGGTTCGGCCACCACATCGGCAGTGATGTCCGCCTCGGCCCGGCGCTGGTGCTGAACTGCCGCCGGTTCGTGATCGCCGACGCGGTGACCGTCGGCGCCGGAAACGTCTTCCGGGACATGAACGAGGTCCGGCTCGGTCGCGAGGTCATGATCGGGTCCTGGAACTGGATCAGCGCGCATCCGGGCTATCAGCGCTACAGCGACCGCGCGGGTCGGCTGATCGTGGGCGACGGCTCTTTCATCACCTCCCGCCACTACCTCGACTGCTCCGGCACGATCGAGATCGGCGAGTGGAGCACCATCGCCGGGCAGCGGTCCACCCTGCAGACCCACGAACTCGATGTGGTGACCAACGAAACCACGGTGGGTCAGGTGCGTATCGGCGATCGTGCGCTCGTCGCCACCGGCTGCCTCATGCTGCGCGGCACGTCGCTGCCCGATCGCTCGGTGCTCGCGGCCGGATCGACCATGGCCCGTCAGAAGCCGGATACCTCGCTCGAACAGGGACTTTGGGGCGGCTCACCCGCACGGTTCATCAAGCCGATCCAGGGCGAATGG
>NZ_JBHXMY010000192.1:0-485 GCF_042720195.1 Nocardia sp. NPDC058497
GAGAGGTTGCGACGACCGTGTCGTTTTCAGAGGACGTGGAACGCTTCGGCGACCAGTTGACCCGGCCGTTACACGATGCTGGTCCACCTGCCCGGCGGTCACGACGCCGAGACCGTCCGTGACGCGCTGATCGCGACGGTCTCGACCCTGCCCCGGCATCTGCGCGGGTCGTTGACCTGGGACCAAGGTGTCGAGATGGCCCGGCACAAGCAGTTCTCGATGGCTACCGACATGGCCGTCTATTTCTGCGACCCGCACTCTCCTTGGCAGCGCGGCACCAACGAAAACACCAATGGTCGTCTCCGCCAATACTTCCCGAAGGGCACCGATCTGTCGGTCCACAGTCCGGAAGACCTAGAGCACGTCGCTCAGGAACTCAACGGGCGCCCACGCAAAACGCTCGGCTGGGATACCCCCACCGTGGGGCGGGGGGGTGTACTAAACCCCAAAAACCCGCCGGGTTTGGACGCCCGGATTAAAAATCC
>NZ_JBHXMY010000192.1:495-5995 GCF_042720195.1 Nocardia sp. NPDC058497
TTGGGTCTCTTTTGTGTGGTCCCACCCGGCTTAAGACCTTGCCCACGCGCACCCTAAACACCCGGCGCCCCCCCCAATCGCGCGGGGGGGGCCCCCCCCCCCCCCCGCGCCTGCGTGATCTACTAACCGCCTAACACCAGCAGTGTTGCGACGACCGCTTGAAACCTCCGTGTCGCCCGGCGGGTTTCGTTCCTCCAGCGTCAGGCCTGGCAGGCCGCGGAGTCGAGCTTGGCCGACTTCACGATGTTGCAGGTGAACACGTGCGACACGCGCCAGCCGCCCTCGGAGGCCACGAATTCCACGGTCGCGCCCTGGACCGGCGTGCCGTCGATGGTGACATCGGCGGGCGCCTTCACCTTGCCGTCGGCGGGCGTGCCGACGCTGGTGATCTTGGCCTTGACGTTGTTCTTCTTCGCCGCCTCGACGAACTTGTCGACCAGGTTCGGGTCGCGCTCGGCGTCCTCGATGAAGGTCGCCTTCTCCTCGGCGGTCAGCTGACCGGCCATGGCCTTGTCCAGGCGGGCGTTGAGCTCGTCCACCGTCGGCGCGGGCAGCACCGGCACGGTGGTGGTCATCGGCGCGTCACCCTCCTGGGTGCCCTCCACCTTCTTGCCGTCCTCGAACGCGGCGCCCGCGGTGGTTGTCGGGGCCCCGGCGGAGGGCTCGCTGTCGCTGCTGCACGCGGTCAAGCCGAGCGCGGCGGCGGCCGCCGTCACGGCGACCGCCGTCTTGAACATGCGGTTGTTCACTGATCTCCCCAATTGAGATATGGCGCCGGAGTGACTGTCCGGCGGGTGGTGCGCGACTTAGAGCTCGTAGCCCGAAGTGCAGTTCCAGTTGATGATGGTGGCCGCGCCGCGGTTGGCGTTGAGCGCGCCGCGCTTGGCCGCCCGCAGCGAGGACGCCGAGGCCCAGCTGTAGGAGCGGCTCGACTCGGCGAGCGCGCCACACCCGTTGCGCCACGAGATCTTCACGTCGCACCCGGCGCCGCCCCCGCTACGCTGGCAACCAGCCATGGCGGCAGACTCGGCCGCGGCGTAGCTGCCGTAGTTGGCGGTGATGCTGGACGCGCCGTTGCGCGAGAGCGCGAGCGCGCCGTAGTTGTTGGCCTGCGCCTGCGCCGGCGCGATGTGGCCGCCCAGCAGCGCGCCGATGGTCGCGGTCATGACCACCGCGCCGGTGAAAACTCTTTTCACTTGATTCCCCTCGTAATTCCTGGCCACAACCTGGTGGGCCGGGTGACAACGTACCGACCGTTGCGTCCTCCGCGCCACCCGCGGCGCCCGGATTCGAGCCGATCACAAGGGATCTGAAAGATTTTGCTCAGGTCGCGCGAGCGCCGCAACACCGCGAAACGCGGTCGCCGGCGAGATTTCCCCGTGCTGACCGGGGCCCCGCGACCTGCGCATCCGGGTGAGATCACGGTCGCAACCGGGGTGGGACCAGTGTTGCGGATGGTCCGGGCGGTGTCCGAGCGGCTAGCCTGATGGTCATGGCAGGTAAGTCCCGCAGCACCACGACCTCTCGGGCGCGGGCGGGATCGAGCAGGGGGCAGACGCCGTCGGCGCGATCTCGTTCGACGACTCCGCGAGCGTCGGCGGCGCCACGCGGGCGCACCGCAGCAGCGCGCAGGCCGGTCAAGCGCGCGTCGAACACCGCGCCGCTGGCGGTGATCGGGCGCGGCGTCGGCAGCGGCTGGACCATGCTGGCCCGCGGCGTCGGCGCCACCACCCGCACGCTGAGCCGGGCCGGTGAGATCGAGCACGGGCACCGGCGCGACGGAATCGGCTTGGCGCTCATCGCGGTCAGCGCGGTCATCGCCGCCGCCATGTGGATGTCGGCAGGCGGTCCGGTCGGGCGTTTCCTCGAAGACGTCGTGCGCGCGATCGCGGGAACGGCGGGCGGGCTGGCCCCGCTGCTGTTCATCGCGCTCGCCGTGCTGCTCATGCGCACCCAGCCGCATCCGGAGATCCGGCCGCGGCTGGTGCTGGGCGGGCTGCTCGTCGTGCTGCCCGCGCTGGGCGTGTGGCATCTGGCCGCCGGGTCACCCACCGACGCCCACGGACGTTCGCGGGCGGCGGGCGCGCTCGGCTACGCCATCGGCGGTCCGCTCGGGCAGGGGCTCACGCCGTGGCTGGCATTGCCGATCCTGCTGCTGGCCATGGTGTTCGGCGTGTTGCTGCTCACCGGGACCACGGTGCGCGAGGTGCCATCGGCCCTGCGCGAGTACTTCGGCCTCGGCGAGCATGCCGGCGACGACGACCCGTACGACCCGGCCAACTACGACGCCGACGGATTCCCGGTGCACCGCAACGGGACCCGCCGCCGTGGCCGGACCCCCGACGACAACTACCCGCCCGACGAGTTCGGCGGCTCCGACGCGCTCACCGAGTCCCTCGGCGAACCGCCGCTGCGTGACGCCAAGCCGATCGTCGACGAACCGCCCGCGCCCGCACCGAAACCGGCGCGGAAACGCCCGCCCGCCAAGGTCGTCGACCAGACCCCGTCCGCACCGCCGGAGCCGGAGTTCGTCACCGACCGCGTCATCGACGGCGACTACACGCTGCCCCCGCTGACCCTGCTGATCGACGGCGATCCGCCCAAGAAGCGTTCGGCCGCCAACGAATCGATGATCGAGGCGATCACCGAGGTGCTGGTGCAGTTCAAGATCGACGCCGCCGTCACCGGTTTCGTGCGCGGCCCGACCGTCACCCGCTACGAGGTGGAGCTGGGCCCCGGCGTCAAGGTCGAGAAGATCACCGCGCTGGCCCGCAACCTCGCCTACGCGGTCGCCACCGAGAACGTGCGACTGCTCGCGCCGATCCCCGGCAAGTCGGCCGTCGGTATCGAAGTGCCCAACGCCGACCGCGAGTTGGTGCGCCTGGCCGATGTGCTCAAGTCGCCGCACACCCGCAACGACCATCATCCGCTGGTGATCGGGCTCGGCAAGAACATCGAGGGCGAGTTCGTCTCGGCGAACCTGGCCAAGATGCCGCACCTGCTGGTGGCGGGCTCCACCGGTTCCGGTAAGTCCAGCTTCGTCAACTCGATGCTGATCTCGCTGCTGCACCGGGCCACCCCGGAGGAGGTCAGGATGATCCTGATCGACCCGAAGATGGTGGAACTCACGCCGTATGAAGGCATTCCGCACCTGATCACGCCCATCATCACCCAGCCGAAGAAGGCCGCCGCCGCGCTGGCCTGGCTGGTCGAGGAGATGGAACAGCGCTATCAGGACATGCAGGCCAACAAGGTCCGCCACATCGACGACTTCAACAAGAAGGTGAAATCGGGCCAGATCACCGCGCCGCTGGGCAGCGAGCGCGTCTACCGGCCCTACCCGTACATCCTGGCCATCGTCGACGAGCTCGCCGACCTGATGATGACCGCGCCGCGTGACGTCGAGGACGCGATCGTGCGGATCACCCAGAAGGCGCGCGCGGCGGGCATCCACCTGGTGCTGGCCACCCAGCGCCCGTCGGTGGACGTGGTCACCGGCCTGATCAAGACCAATGTGCCCTCCCGCCTTGCCTTCGCGACCTCCTCGCTCACCGACTCGCGCGTCATCCTGGACCAGCCGGGTGCGGAGAAGCTGATCGGCATGGGCGACGGGCTGTTCCTGCCGATGGGCGCGGGCAAGCCGACTCGCCTGCAGGGTGCGTTCATCTCCGACGAGGAGATCCACGCGGTCGTCGAGTTCAGCAAGACCCAGGCCGAACCCGATTACCAGGAGGGCGTCACCGCCGCCAAGGCAGGCGAGGTCAAGGACGTCGACCCCGATATCGGCGACGACATGGACGTGCTGCTGCAGGCCGTGGAACTCGTGGTCACCTCGCAGTTCGGCTCGACCTCCATGCTGCAGCGCAAGCTGCGCGTCGGCTTCGCCAAGGCGGGCCGGTTGATGGACCTGATGGAGACGCGTGGCGTCGTCGGGCCCAGCGAGGGCTCCAAGGCGCGCGATGTGCTGATCAAGCCCGACGAGCTCGACGGGCTGCTGTGGTCGATCCGGGGCGGCGACCCCGGCGGCGCTGAGGACGAATAGGTCGGTGCGCGTTGCTGGTTTGCTCTGACCGTGCCGGAAGCATGCGGCGACGAACGAGGAGGGACCGGAGGCGCGGAGGCGTACGGGTGTGGGGGAGGGGCCTGGATCAGGCCGGTGCGAGGCCGGTCAGCAGGCGACGCGGACGCACGAAAGGCGTTGCGGCAGCCCGGCACCCAGGAGTAGCCGGTGCATATCGACACGGCGTTCGTATTGCGCGGTGGATCCGTTCACGGCTAGCTCCTCTCGGGGTGCGGGGTCTTGCGACGATGCGTCGACGGTAGCAGCGCGGGATGCGCCGCGAAACGGATTTATCCGACGCGCCGACGGGGCAGGTGCAGGTCAGGGCGCGTGTGTGTGAAATCATGGCGGGCAATCGTTCCGCAAAGCCGACTGAAACGGACATTTCGGGCATGATGGACCGCATGAACTTCATCGATCGGACCACCACATGCAGGTGACCGCGCTCGAGTGGGTGATCACCGGTCTGGTGATCCTCGGATTGTTCGTCTTCGACTTCTTCGCCCATGTGCGGACACCGCACGAACCGACGTTCAAGGAATCCGGCTTCTGGTCGGCCGTCTACATCGGCCTGGCACTGTTGTTCGGCCTGTTCGTCGCCTGGAAATGGGGCGGCACCTTCGCCGGGGAGTACTACGCGGGTTTCGTCACCGAGAAGGCGCTCTCGGTCGACAACCTGTTCATCTTCCTGATCATCATGAGCACCTTCGCCGTGCCGCGGATCTACCAGCAGAAGGTGCTGCTGATCGGCATCGTGCTGGCGCTGGTGATGCGCGGTGTGTTCATCGCCGTCGGCGCGGCCGCGATCAGCGCGTTCAGCTGGGTGTTCTACCTGTTCGGCGCGTTCCTGATCTACACCGCGATCAACCTGCTGCGCGAGAGCGGGCACGAGGTCGAGCACGAGCAGCAACGCGACAGCCGGATCGTCGCGCTGGCCAAGCGGATCCTGCCCACCACCGACCAGTACGACGGCGACAAACTCGTCACCCGGATCGACGGCAAACGCGTGGTGACCCCGCTGCTGCTGGCGCTGCTGGCCATCGGCTTCGCCGACCTGCTCTTCGCCCTGGACTCGATTCCGGCCATCTACGGCCTCACCGAGCAGCCCTACCTGGTGTTCACGGCCAACGCCTTCGCGCTGATGGGCCTGCGGCAGCTGTACTTCCTCATCGGCGGCCTGCTCGACCGCCTGGTGTACCTGTCCTACGGCCTGGCCGCCATCCTGGCGTTCATCGGCATCAAGCTGGTCCTGCACGCCCTGCACGAGAACACGCTGCCGTTCATCAACGGTGGTGAGCATGTGAGCGTGCCGGAGATCTCCACGCCGGTGTCGCTGAGCGTGATCATCGGCATCCTGATCGTCGCGACGGTGGCGAGCC
Organism: Nocardia sp. NPDC058497; assembly: GCF_042720195.1. NCBI lineage: Bacteria > Bacillati > Actinomycetota > Actinomycetes > Mycobacteriales > Nocardiaceae > Nocardia > Nocardia sp. NPDC058497. The sequence continues at coordinate 5,935 of NZ_JBHXMY010000192.1, forward strand.
TGCTGAAGACCCGCAACACCACCTCCTCCTGACCGCGCACTGCCCGCGACCACCATGGTCG
>NZ_JBHXMY010000192.1:6005-10069 GCF_042720195.1 Nocardia sp. NPDC058497
ATGGGTATCCTTGATCGCCGCGGGTGTGGCGCGTGTGGATAAGACCCCAACCCACCCCTCCACCGACCCGCCATCGCCCCGCCACCCCATGTGTCGGGGGATGTGCTGTGTCAGCGGCCGGTCACTCGGCGAAGGCGCCCATCACCGGCAGCCATTCGACGACGCGCACGGCCTCGATCAGGCCCAGCTTCGCGAACGGGTCCTCGGCCAGCAGCGTGGTCAGCGACGGCGCGTCCTCGGCACGGAAGATCAGCAGCGCGCCGGTACCGTCCGGGTACGGCCCGCTGGTGAGCACTGTGCCCGCGTCGACGAGAGCGTTGAGCCAGCCGCGGTGCTCGGGGCGGTTGGTCGCCCGGTCGGCCGCGGTGGCCTCGGTGTAGGTGTAGTGGACGGCGAAGATCGGCACTGTCGATCACTTTCTCGCGGTGGACTTGCGGAAATTCAGAGAGTCAGCAGCATGCGGGTATTGCCGAGGGTGTTCGGCTTGACGTAGCTCAGGTCGAGGAACTCGGCGACGCCGGTGTCGTAGGACCGGCACATCTCGGCGTACACCTCGGCGGTGACGGGCGTGCCGTCGATCTCGACGAAACCGTGCCTGCCGAAGAAGTCCACCTCGAAGGTCAGCACGAACAGCCGCTGCAACTGCAGCTCACGCGCGACCGCGACCAGCCGCTCGACGACGGCGCCACCGACACCGCGGCCTTTCACCGCCGGATCGACGGCGACCGTGCGCACCTCGCCCAAATCGGCCCACAGCACGTGCAGTGCGCCACAGCCGACGACCTGTCCGTCGAGCTCGGCCACCCAGAATTCCTGGACGGACTCGTACAGGGTGACCAGGTTCTTCTCCAGCAGTATGCGGCCCGCGTACTCGTCGACCAGGCGCTTGATCTCGGGGACGTCGGAGGTTCGGGCTCGTCGGACGACCACACCGGAAACAGGCGCCGCGGAGGGCGCGACGGGATGCGCGTCGCTGGTCGAACCACCCAGTGGTCCCCGTGAGGTCATGGGGTGCACAGTAGTCGGCCCGCTTACCGATAGTCTGAACGTGTGCCGCACATCCTGTCGTTCCGCTCACCGCATCGCGCGGGGCTCGACGACCGGATCGAACGGTACTGCGCGCGCGAGCAAACCGCGGGCGAAACGTGTGGATTTCGGCGCAGTGCCGGTGAGTGCCGAGAGGGCGGGGCATGAGAGGTCAGCGCGCGGAGGAGGCAGCCTGCGTAACCACGGAGAGCGCCCGAGCAGGCCGGATGGACGCAGCATGAGCGTGCGACCCGAAGAGATCGACCGCGGGTGGACGGCGGCCGCGCCGCCGCGGGCGGTGCCCGAGCGTGCCGACGCGCAGGTTCCCGTGCTCAATATCGCGAACGTGCTGACCGTCGCGCGCATCGTGCTGGTCCCGTTGTTCGTGCTGGCGCTGTTCGCCGATGGCGGGCACGACACGCGCTGGCGGGTCATCGCGGCCGCGGTGTTCGGGCTGGCGGCGATCACCGATCGTTTCGACGGGCAACTGGCCCGCAAAAACGGTTTGGTGACCGATTTCGGCAAGCTGGCCGACCCCATCGCGGACAAGGCGCTGATCGGTTCCGCGCTGATCGGGCTGTCGATCCTGGGTGATCTGCCCTGGTGGATCACGGTAGTCATCGTCGGACGCGAGCTCGGCATCACCCTGCTGCGGCTGGTCGTGGTCCGGCGCGGGGTGATCCCGGCGGGTCGCGGCGGCAAGCTCAAGACGCTGGTGCAGTCGATCGCCATCGCGCTGCTGCTGTTGCCGCTGTCGGGCGCCTTCGCGACCGCGGGCATGGCGCTGATGTACGCGGCCGTGGCGCTGACCGTGATCACCGGCCTGGACTACGTCGGCCAAGCGGCCCGCCTGTGGCTGGCGGGGGGACGCGCGCGCGGCGAGTCACGCTCGTGAGCGATCCGCTCGTCGTCGGCGCGCCGGTCGCCGAACTGGTCCAGGCACTGACCGCGGCCGGTCAGACTGTCGCCACCGCCGAATCGCTGACCGCGGGCCTGCTGGCCGCCACCGTCGCCGGTGTGCCAGGCGCCAGCGTGGTGCTGCGGGGTGGCCTGATCGTGTACGCCACCGACTTGAAGAACCACCTGGCCTGCGTCGACGACGACATCCTCCGGGCCGACGGTCCGGTCGCCGCGTCGACCGCCGAGCAGCTCGCCGTGGGGGCAAGACAGCGCTGTGGCGCCGACTGGGGTGTGGGCCTGACCGGGGTCGCCGGACCCGATTCCCAGGACGGGCACCCGGTCGGGACGGTATACCTCGGATTGGCCGGTCCGAGTCACAGCGAAGTGGTCCGGTTGAAACTGCACGGCGACCGGTGGACGATCAGAATCGGTGCGGTGCACAGCGCCGTGCGGGAGTTGCTGCGCTGCGTGACGACGAACTAGCCCCGTCCGGGAACCACCGGCCGCTGCTCGACGTTGTGCCAGAAAGAGGTGAGCACCGCTACGGCGGTGACACGAGGTGGAGGAGAACGAGATGACGCTGCTGCGGGAGGCAATCGGGGACAGTCTGCGGCGTGCGCGTCTCGCCCAGCATCGAACGCTGCGCGAGGTGTCGACCTCGGCGCGCGTGAGCCTCGGCTATCTGTCGGAAGTGGAGCGCGGCCGCAAGGAAGCCTCCAGTGAACTGCTCGCCGCCATCTGCGAGGCGCTGGACGTGCCGCTGTCGCGGGTGCTGTGGGACGTGAGCACCATCATGGCCGGCGCGGACGGTTCCGCGCCGCGCGAGCCCGCGCTGACGGGCCCCGCCGTCGAGCGCGAGACCGTCGCGGCCGAGCCCGCCGCCGAGCCGGCCGCCGCGCCCGAGCAGGCCGCCGCGAGCATGTCGGCCGACCAGGGCCCGCGGATCGGCATCGCCGAGGACACTCGCATCGTCATCCCGGCGCCGAGGGCCGAGATGCTGGTACTGGTGAAGGGAATGTGACGCGGCGAACCACGTGCCGGACGCGCGAGACGCTGCACACCGCTGGTGAGAACGGATAGATTCTCATCAGGCGTCGATTGGGCCGGTCTCACCGGCCCGGGTGCCGCATGGTGAAGGATAAGCACATATCTGGTGCGTGACGGTCGCGCACCACCAGTCGCACGAGCGACGCACAGATGGAGGCGGGATCAATCGATGGCTAATCCGTTCGTGAAGGCCTGGAAGTACATGATGGCCCTCTTCGACTCCAAGATCGAAGAGCATGCGGATCCGAAGGTCCAGATTCAGCAGGCTATCGAGGAGGCGCAGCGTCAGCATCAGGCGCTGTCGCAGCAGGCGGCGTCGGTGATCGGCAACCAGCGTCAGCTGGAGATGAAGCTGAACCGCCAGCTCGACGAGGTCGAGAAGCTCAACGCCAATGCCCGTCAGGCCGTCACGCTGGCCGATCAGGCGGCCGCCGCGGGCGATACCGAGAAGGCGATCCAGTACACCAACGCCGCCGAGGCGTTCGCCGCCCAGCTGGTCACCGCCGAGCAGTCGGTGGAAGACCTCAAGGTGCTGCACGACCAGTCCCTGCAGGCCGCCGCACAGGCCAAGAAGGCGGTCGAGCAGAACGCGATGATGTTGCAGCAGAAGGTGGCCGAGCGCACCAAGCTGCTCAGCCAGCTCGAGCAGGCCAAGATGCAGGAGCAGGTCTCGGCCTCGCTGCAGCAGATGGACTCCACCCTGTCCGCACCCGGTTCCACCCCCAGCCTCGACGCGGTGCGCGACAAGATCGAGCGGCGCTACGCCAATGCGCTCGGTGCCGCCGAGCTGGCGCAGAACACGGTGCAGGGTCGCATGATGGAGGTCCAGCAGGCCAGCATCCAGATGGCCGGGCACAGCAAGCTCGAGCAGATCCGCGCCTCGATGCGTGGTGACGCGCTGCCCACCGGCAACAACGCCCAGGCGATCGACCAGGCCAAGCAGCAGCCCGCCCAGGCACCGCAGATCAACAAGGGCCAGACCGCACAGCAGTAATGTTGGAGCGCTGGCGCGCTCGAGTCGCGGCCCCTCCTGTCCCGGCGATCAGGCACCGTTGCTTGCTCCTTCGTCGCCTACGCAACGGCGCCTGATC
>NZ_JBHXMY010000193.1:0-10055 GCF_042720195.1 Nocardia sp. NPDC058497
GCTCTGGCCCTATACAATTAACGCAAGAGGCGGAGGGCGTCCACTTTGCGGGATCGGCGATCGCTGGATACGGTGACGCCGTGATTCTTTCAACTGAGAAGGGCGTCGTGCGCCTCAGCCGGTGATCCCCGGAAGGGCCCTGACTTCCGGCGCGCGCCGTCGTGCGGGTGTGGTTGGGTCGATTACCCGAGATCGGAAGCGCTTGCGGCGCCAGTGTTTGACTGCCACCAGCGAGATCAGGTTCGACTATCGGCCAGGACCGCCCGGACGTACCGACGTCCACCGGATCATGCCTCGCATCGATACCGTCCCTCTGACCGATCTCATCGACACCTTCGAAATCTGCGCCGGCATGCAGCCTGCGGGTGACGCGTACGGTGGGCTCGTACCCCGATTCGTCCGGTTCGAGTCGGCGATGGACCATTTCCACGGATCCTCTCCCCTCACCACGGGACGGAAGACCCCCGTACTTGCGTGCAGTTGCGGGGAATTGGGCTGCTGGCCGCTGCTGGCCCGCATAAGCCTGACTGGCGACCTTGTCGTGTGGGACTGCTTTGAACAGCCCTACCGCACCACTCGTGACTACACCGCATTCGGCCCATTCCTGTTCGACCGCAACCATTACGACAAAGCCGTCCAGGGACTCAGCACCGCAATCGCCGCCCACGAATGACGCGCCCAAGTCATCCTTACTGCCGCTGATCGCGCTATGCGGATCGGCCAGCCACTCGGCGGAGCGCACGATCATGCTCCGCATATTGCCTGCGCGTTCGGCGGGCTTGCCTACGCAATCTCCTCACCCGGTCCGGGACCCGCTGAACTGCGCCTTCGCCATATCCGTTGTCTTTCGCGCGGTTACTACTGGAACCCCGCGAGCTGTCCTCGGTCAGTTGTAGGAGTTCGCGACTCCGTCGAGCAGGTGCTCGAGAGTGTCGTAGGCGGGCGCGTCGACCACGTCGATCAGGTCGGCCGGGACCGGCACATTCCGTTCGGCGGCGATCGCCGTGAACTGGGCGTTGTCGCCGGTGCGGAAGCCGTGCTCGGCGGCCAGACGCCGCAGCTCGGGGTTCTCGGTGAGCAGCTTGCCGATCGTGTCACCGGTGCCGGTCAGCGGGACCAGGGTGTGGCTCGACAGCACCGTCGGAGTCGGGTAGGTCAGCACCATGTCCGGCTTGATCCGGCCCTCGCCGGCGGCCTCGACGAACTGGGCTTCATAGATGCACACCAGCGGCGTCGGGCCCATCCCGTTGGTGAGGTACTGGGTGAACGGGCCATCGCTGCTGTTGTCGGTATATCCCTGGGCGAGGAACAGTTTCGACAGGACAGGCAGCACATGCTGTTCGGCGGTGGCGCCGCGCACGATGGTGTGGTCGTTGGCGACATAGCTCGCGATCGACAGGTACATGGCGGCGGAGTTGGAGCTGCGCGGGTCGGTGGTCGAGACCAGGATGTTCTTGGCGACCGGGTAGGTGGTGTTGTCGGGCAGGTCGTCCCACTGCACGCCGGTTCCCGCGAGTTCCAGGTACCGGTTCATGTCGAAGGTCGCGACCGGGCCTGGTTTGATCACCCCGGCCGCGGTCAGCAGGTCCGCGATGGGCCGAAAGGTGGCGATCGCGATCGGCGAGGAGAACGGCGTGTACTTGGCGGTGATGTTGTGCTGCCGCTGGATCCGTTCGGCGGCGGGGCTGCTGGACGGGAACGCGAAATCGAACTGACCGAGGTCGACGGTTGTCGCGATCTGGCGCGACCCGGCCGGCTCGACTTCCACCTTCACCCCGTTGTCGGCAAGCACCTTCACTACGCGCTCGTCCTGGAAGAACGCCATCTTCTCCGAGCCGACGACACCGCGCACGGTGGTCGCCGCCGCGACGGGAGTCTCGGCGGCGGGAGCGTCCGCACCGCCGGGCACCAGGATCACCCCGGCCGCGACCGCGGCGACGACGGTGACCGCACCGATCGACAGGGGTAGCACGCCGCGCCTGCTCACCAGGCTCCTGCGCTCCCCGTCGGCTTCGGGCGCAGTGGCCGGCGCCGGGTCGGGGGCGGTGGCGCGGACGGCGGTCGCGGGTGCGGGCACCCGGACGGTCGGATCGGGGTCGGCGAGTTCGGTGCGCACGATCCGCTCGACCAGGATCGGCACGAACTCCCGGATCGGCTTGCCCGCGAAACGATGGTGCGCGGCGCCCACCGCCGAGGTCACCTGGTCGGCGGGGACGTTCTCGGACAGGTCTTCGACCAGACTCTCGGTCATGCGCCGCATGGCCAGCTCTTCACGCTGGACGGTATCGGCGGCTTCGCCGGGGGTTACGCGCGACACCACATTTCTCCTGGGCTCACATCGGGCTGCGGACGCGGCGCGCCGACCGGGCCCTCCCGTGCGCACGCCGCGGGCCACGCTACCGGCGCGCAGCACAGTTGCCCCAGCTGTGAACGGCCTGGCACGCAGAGTTCAGCACTCGCTCCGCTGCCCGCAATGTCACGTTGTCCGGGCGTTCGCGTAAACATCGAATCCCGCACTGCCAGTGTGGGATTCACTACTTCTATTCGGTGGCGGCGGGCCTGTGGATCACCGCGGTGTCGGTCGGCGCCTGCCGTGCGGCGTGCAGTGCCGTGTTCAGCATCCCACCGGCGAGCAGTTCCAGCACGCCGATCACGAGCAGCGCGGCCCCGGCGACCGTCGCCAGCCCGGTGACGGTCTGGAATTTCGTGGCGATCATCGTGATCCCGATCGCCGCCGTGCCGAGGCCGCAGATCTCGTGCAGCCCGCCGTCGGTGACGTCGGTGTCCCAGGCCGCGACCAGCGCCTGCACGATGCCGCGGACCGACCAGCCGATCCCGATCCACAGGGCGAGCAGTTCGATATTGCCGCCGCTGAAGCCCAGCATCGCCAGGATGACGGTGAGCACGGCACTGACCAGAACGAGTACCCGCAGCAGGAACGCGATCCGCGCCCGTAGCGCCAGATACGCCTGCATGGCGGCACTGAGCAGCAGCGAGATGCCGAACAGCAAGGCCAGTGTGGATTGGCTGCGGCCGGGCCACAGCAGTGTCACGACGCCGAGAACGAGCGAGCACCCGCCGGCGATCAGCATCGCCTGCCGGGTCCGGTCACGCGTCGGTTTCCCCTCCCCGTCATGCACGGGCATTGCCCCACGATAGGCCCGCACCATCGGATAGCCGTAGATTTGCCCTGGCGCGTCGCCTGTCAGGTGTTCACGTCAACCGGTCCCGCAGATAGGGCGCGGTCCGGCTGGTCGTGTCGGCCGCGACCTTTTCCGGTGTTCCCTGCGCGACGATGCGCCCGCCCTGGGCGCCGCCGCCCGGTCCCATGGCGACGACGTGGTCGGCTTGGGCGACAACAGTCATGTCGTGCTCGACCACGATCACCGTCGCACCCGTGTCGACGAGCGAATTCAGCTGGGTCAGCAGGATATCGCTGTCGGCCGGGTGCAGGCCGGTGGCCGGTTCGTCGAGCAGGTAGATGGTGTTGTTGCGCCGGGCCCGTTGCAGCTCGGTCGCCAGGTTCACCCGCTGCGCCTCACCGCCGGACAGTTCGGTCGCGGGCTGCCCTAGCCGCAGATAGCCGAGGCCGACATCTCAGCGCTCGCGCGACCACCGGGACATCGGAGAGGAATTCGGCGGCCTGGTCGACCGACATCGCGAGCACCCCGGCGATCGTGGTGTCGCGGTAGCGGACCTCGAGGGTGCCCGGGTTGTAGCGGGCGCCATGACAATCCGGGCACGGGCTGTAGGTGCTGGGCAGGAACAGCATTTCCACCGTGATGTACCCCTCGCCCTGGCAGGTCGGGCACCGACCTTCGGCGACGTTGAACGAGAACCGGCTGACACCGTAACCGCGGGCGCGCGCGGCATCGGTGCCGGCGAACAGTTTGCGGACGGTGTCGAACAGTCCGGTATAGACGACCCCGAACAGCCCGGACCGAAACTGTCCGGCCAGCCGAAGCCGCTGCAACTCACCACCGGACAGCGTCGGGCTCTCCCGGTCGACGCTGAGGTAGCCGAGCCCGAGTTCGATGAGGACGTCGATGCGCGAGATGAGGTCCTGAGTGAGGACGGCCGCCGCACCTGTCCCCTCGGTGTAGAGGCTCAGCACCTCGACGAGTTCGCTCAGCGGAAGTTCGGCGAGCTCGGTGATGTCGTGCCCGGCGAAGGTCACCGCGAGCGATTCGGGTTTGAGACGTCGGCCGTCGCATAGCGGACAGGTCGCGGTGTGCATCCACAGCTACCCACGCTACGCGCCCGGGAACCGGCACCCGACGCGCCTTCACGGGCGCCTCAGAAGAACCAGCCGAGTTCTGGCGCGCGGTCGGTGGAGAACGCTGCGTCGAAGTCCCGCAGCGCGGCGGGCGCATCGACCCGGATCCGATGCGCGGCGGCAAGGTTCTTGGCACGATGCGCGCCGAAGTACAGGGCACCGAGCACGTTGATGTCGCAACCGAGCTCGGCGGGCCGCGTTGTGGGTTCGCATTCGGCGATGCCGTCGCGAATCCGCAGGGCGAAGGTGCCGCCCGCCGACCGGAACGGATCGTGGACCGACAGCACCGTGTCGACGTCGTGACGATAGGTGCGCGCGGCCAGGGCTGCGGGAATGTCCATGAGCCGCGCCCACAGTGCGTCCCCACGATCGGTCACCCGAACGGCACGTGGGTCGGTGAGCAGGTACGGCAGCGGATCGTCGTCGGCGATCTCGACTTCCACCGCGTCGATCAGGTCCATGCCGAGCAGCACTCGCCACAACGCGGCATGGGCGTCGGGGGTGACGGCCCGGTACTCCCACACGATCGCGATCGACCGCTGATCGTGGTAGCTCCGTCGGTACAGGGCGTAGCCGTCGGGGTGGATCAGCGCGAACAGCGAGGTGGCGCCGCCACGCTGGCGTTCTACGTCGGCGAAGAACAGGTCCCACTTGGGTTCGGGCCGCACCTGCGCGCCGGGCACCGTCCGCTGCCAGCGCTCGTACACCTCCCGGATATGGGGTGCGGCCTCGGCGAGCGTCGCCATCGTGACACCACCGGGATCGGGTGTGGTCGAACGGAATTCGGCCCGCCGCCGATCGATGGAGATCCTGGTGGCGAGGATCGCCGTGTCGTACCCGAACCGCCCGTAGATCGTGCCCTCACTGGCGGTGAAGATCGTCAACGGCAACCCGTCGGCCTCGGTCCGCTCGTGCTGCGCGGCATACAGTTCCCGCAGGATCCCGCGCCGCCGATGCGTCGGCGCGACCGCTACCCCGGACACACCGCACGCCTGCACGGTGCGCTCCCCCGGCACGGTCACCGTCATCGTCAGATCGACCGTGTGCCCCACGATCCGATCACCGTCGACCGCGACCAGCGACCGCTCGACGGGAAACAACTCCCCCTGGAACCGGTGTTCGTCCTCCCCGAACCGCACTCCGAACCCGGCCTCCTGCAACCCGATGATCGCGGCCCGATCCGCGCTGGTAGCCGACCGCACAGTGAAGCTCTTCGCCGATGCCATCCCCGTACCATCCCACGCCCACCCACCCGCGCACATCCCATTTTCCGGCTACCCGGCCCCCACCCGCACCACCTCGACCAGCCTCGGCCCCTGGTCGGCCGGGACCGGCGCGGCAACCGAACCCGCCACACCGGGTGACGGCGCGACCGGCCTACGACTGAAGCGCACCACGATTCCGCCGACACAGACGTCGGTGCCGGTCTCATCGTCGACGGCGCCGCGCATCTCGCCACCGGCTGACCGCAGCTCCGCCCGCCTGACCACCACCGACGTGTCAACGCTGTCGCTGTCATTCTGTGCTTGGGCAGACACTCGCCCCGCCACAAGGTCGACGACCGCACCGACCGCAACAGGATCGCTCGCGCCGTCATAGATCCAGCGCCGACCGAGGACGCCATGCTCGGCTGTCCCGAGCAGCGCACCGTCGCCACCGGGAATCGGGACTCCGCGATAGGTGAGCGGAACGCCGTACAACACCGAGTCGGTTCCTGACTCGTCCATCAGCAGCAGGAACTCGATGCCCACCGCTCCGTCAGCGTCGTCGAGCCGGAACCCGCCGACCTTCCTGAGCTTGGGCGTCGTGCCCAGGTACCACTGCCGGCCTGGTAGCCACGCGGCGATGAGCTCGAGCTTGCTCGGGGTGAGGGTGGTCTGGTGGATGACTGCCATGGGTGCGCTATGTCCGTCCGAGCATCGCGCGCAGGTCGGGGAGGGTGCCGATGCGCTGGGTGGTGGGGCGGCCGGGAGCCGCGGTTTGTGGTGAGCCGGTGGTGCGCAGCAGGGCTCTGATCTGATCCGGCGTGGCGCGGCCCGCACCGGATGCTCGCACGCCCTGGTAGGCGGCGATGGCGCCGACGACGATCGGGGATGCGCTGGAGGTTCCGCTGAATTCGTCGGTGTACCAGAGGTCTTCGTCGGCGCCGCCTTGGAGATCGCCGTAGCCGGTGGTGGTGACCTCACGGCCCCAGCCTTGAACATCCAGGCGGGCACCGTAATTGGAGAAGGGCAGGCGGGAGCGGGCGGGGCCGTGGTCGCGGCCGTGCAGGCCTGGTGGTGGGGCGCCCGCGCCGACGAGGACGGCGCCGGAGTCGGTGTCGCCGCCGTGGAACGGGTTGTGCCAGGTCACGGGGAAGTCGCCGGGGCGCGCGTCGTAGACGGGATCGTCGAGGTTCTCGTTCCCGTTGCCCGCTGCCTCGACGACGACGATGCCGCGGCCGAGGGCATATCGGATGGCGGCGAAATCATCGGGCCACCATTCGACGGCGATGTAGCCGCGCTGGTCGGGTTGACTCCGGTAGTCGAATCGGGGTCCGGGGCGGTGCAGTTCGATGAGCAGGACGTCACCGGGGTCGAGGGAATCGGCCGCCGAGCGGATCGCGGTGGCCGAGCCGATCCCGAAGATCGAGATCGCTCTGATGTGAGCTTCGGGCGCGATCCCGGTGACACCGAAGCCGTTGTGATCGCCGCTGATCTCCCCCGCGACGGCTGTGCCGTGGTTGCGCCAGCCGATATCGGCCGAGGAGGTCCCACCGATCACGCCGCCTTGGTTCTGCCGCAGGTCTTCATGGGTGAATCGCCAGGCGCCCTCCACATCGATCACCCGCACCCCGGTGCCGAGCCCACCGGGCCGGGTATGCGCCCATGCCGCGTCGATCCCGGTCGGCGCGGCGTCCAGGTAGCCCTGCCTGCTGCGGTAATCGGGTGTCACGGCAGGTGCGTCCGGCGCGACGGTGCTCTCGGCCAGCGGTGCGAGGGGTGGTTCGGCCGCGGGTTTCACGTAAGCGGCGGCGACGGTGTCGTCCTGACGCAGCCGATCCGCGAGTGCCGCGAGATCGCTCACCGCACCGCGCACCGAGTAGTAGCTGAGGTACTCTCCGGCGACCACGGCCTGCGGTGTGTCGGCCAGGCGCGCCGCCAGCCGGTTGTCCGGACCGAAGATCGGAACCAGCTGCGCGTCGGCGGGGAGCAGGTCGTCGACGTGGGTGCGCACGGAACGGTTCTCGCGCAACGCGATCGGCGTGATCTCGGTAGCGGTCGGCGTGGTGACGACGACCAGTTCGGCCGGCGAGACCGCGGGGCCGGGCACCCCTGGTCGCCGCTGCCTGCTGGGTCGAGCGGTGGAAGCCATGGCTACCAGTGAACAGTGCGCCGCGCCGAGCCGCCACCATTGCGCCACAACCGGATTCGCGACACGCCGAGCCCGGGCCGCGGACCTGGTCGCGCCCAGCAGACCAGCCGAGATCCGCTGAGTCGCGACACCCGCCCTACGGCGCGAAGGGGTATCGCAACGTGGGCCCCGACGCTTCGCACGCACCAGCACACCGAGCAGGGAGGCCGGCCGCGGCGAGGGCGCGACGGCCACCGCATCCGACGATCGGGGTCATGAAATCACCATCCAGCCGATGAAGGCCGGTGGGGGTGAAACCGCGGCGGTCCGGCCACAGTCAGGGCGTGGAGGATCAGCGGCACTGCGAAGCTGTCAGTCGCCCGCCGACTGCAGCACCCGGCTGGCCAGGAGTTCGTCGAGTTGACGTTCGGCCCGTTCGGCGCGCGCAAGCGTCTGCTGACGGGCGTCGTCCAGCGCGGCCAATCGTTCCGCGGTCTCGGTCCGCAATTGGTCGAGCGCGGCCGCCGATTCGACGCGGCGTTGTTCGGCCTCCGCCGCGGTGGTACGGCGAAGCTCGGCGAGCTCGGCACGCGTCCGGTCGAGTTCGGTTCGGGTGGTGTCGAGTTCGGTTCGAGCCCGGCGCCACTCCTCGCGCGCTTCGGCTGCGGCTTCCACCCGTTCGGCGGTGGCTTGTTCGGCGCGTTCGGTGGCGCGGTCGGCGTCGGCGGCACGGTGGATCGCCAGATCCCGTTCGGCGTTCGCGGCGGCGACCCGCGCTTCGGCATCCCGGCGCTGGTGGGCGACCTCGGCATCGGCCTGCCGCTGGGCGCGTGCAATGCTGTCGTCCGCGTCCTGCCGGACAGCATCGATCTCGTCGGCCGCTTTGCGTTGCGCGGCACGCACTTCGGCCTCGGCCTCGCTGCGCGCGGCGAAGACGTCGTCGGCCGCCTGTTTGCTGAGCTGCTCCGCCGAGGCCAGCACTTCATCCCTGGCCGCGAGCGCTTCCGTCACCGCCTGTTCGGCTTCTTCGGCGGCGAGCGCCGCCTCCTGCGCCACCGATTCGGCCAGTGCCCGCCCTTCCTCGGCCTCCCGCCGCGCCTGTTCGGCAGTGACGGTGGCCATCTCGGCCTCGGCGATCCTTCGCGCGGCATCGGCCTGCACCGCCTGGACCTGCGCTTCCGCCACCGACGGGTCACCCAGCGTCTGCAGCTCCGCGACCGCCGCAGTGAGCGTGGTCCCCAATTGTTCGGCAAGCCCACGGAACTGACCGAGCAGCTCGTCGGCCCGCAGCCGTGCCACCGTCACCGGCCCCTGAGCCGTCACAGTGACGGAATCCACCGCACTCTCCGACTCCTGTTGCAGCCGTTGCCGTTCGCGCCAAGCGCGCCATCGCGTGTGGTCCGGGTGATCGCAGTACTCGGACGGACGACCCGGGCCGCCGCCGCGGGTAATGGGACGGGCACAGCCCGGATAGTTGCAGATGCTCGACACGGGAGAATCGTAACGTTGGTTTCGTCATTTACCTACGAATTAGACGAAACGAAAACCGTGTCGGCCCTTAGAGACTCGAATCGTCAGGTTCTCTATCTGACCTCCGATAAGTGAACATTATCGGTTGTCAGCCATCCGGTTTGTTGCCGAACACCTTGGATTATTTCCGTTTCCGTTTGGTCACCTTCAACGCAACGTAACTGCGACAGAACCTCTCGGAAACTAGGATCGGTGGTACGTCCGTACCGTTTATCCGTCACACCGGAACCACTCCCGTCGCAGCCGAATTGGGCTGATCTATCGCGGGTCTCATTGCGGTTGCGCATCAGCCATGGATGCCAGGTGTTGTCCACGGCAGAGGCGAGCCCGTTCGGCAGCACCGTTCACGAACACAACCAGTGGAATACATCCCACCCGGTCCATTGCTGAAGAGTCGCCATGGAGAGCGGCGTGGGTTTGCTGAGAACTTCCTAGCGCCACGCGGCCGATCACGAACAGTTATCTTTGCCCGCATGAGCACGCCTGAAACAGCGTTCTCGGCCACGCGGGCCGGTCGCCGCCTGTCCTATCCGATGTTCGCGCTGGTCGTGATCGTCTATCTCGCGATCATCCAGCTCGGCGGTCTGCTGATGACCGAGCTCACCGGCGAAGACGACTTCCTCTCCACGCGTGCGCTGTTCTTCGGCATGATCATCCCGCTGGGAGTGGCCCTGGCCTTCACCTACGGCGTGATCGCCTACCTGGGCTGGTTGCAGCCGGTCTGGCACGACGACCGGCCGACCCGGTCATGGGTGCGGATCGTGCCGATCATCTTCATCGTCGCGATCGTCTTCGGCATCAACTACAGCGCACTGGCCGACAAGGGCCTGCTGTATGTGCTGGTGCTGCTGATCGCCACCCAGTTCGTCGGCTGGGGTGAGGAAGGCATGTTCCGTGGCATCGGCGTGCTGGTACC
>NZ_JBHXMY010000194.1:0-10040 GCF_042720195.1 Nocardia sp. NPDC058497
TTGTGGATGGGGGCGTCGTCGACGAGGCATCGCAGGCAGGCGCCGCCGCGGTGATTCTCCAATATCTCGCACCGCGGATCGTCGTGATCGGAGACGACAAGCAGGTTTCGCCGTCGGCGGTCGGTGTCAACGAAGGCGAACTCAACAGTCTCAGCAAGCAGTACCTCGCCGGCGATCGCTACATCGACACGTGGAAACTGCCCAAGCGCAGCCTGTTCGACGAGGCGATGATGCGATTCCCGAATAAGTTGACGCTGGTCGAGCACCGACGGTGTGTTCCGGAGATCATCGGGTTCTCCAACAAGATCGCCTACGAGCCTGAAGGCGTGTCGCTCATACCGGTGCGCCGGTTCGGCAGCGATCGACTGCCGCCGGTACGCACGGTGTATGTCGAAGGTGGACAGGAGATTCGGCCGAAGGTCAACGAGGTCGAAGCCGACCGGATCGTCGAACAGATCGCTGCCTGTGTGGCCGACCCCGCATACGACGGCAAGTCGTTCGGCGTCATCTCGCTGCTCAGCTCGGAGCAGGCAAAGGTCATCTGGCGCAAGCTGATCGACGTCGTGCCGCCCGAGGAACTCGAGGCACGACACCTGCATTGCGGCGATGCCGCCGATTTCCAGGGCGCCGAGCGCGATGTGATCTTCCTGTCGCTGGTTGCCGCACCTCGCGAAGGAGGCAGGCTGACGGCGCAGACGCAGGACGCCACCGTCCAGCGCTACAACGTCGCGGTCTCCCGTGCTCGCGATCAGGTGTGGTTGTTCCATTCGGTGACCACCCAGCACCTTGCCAATAGTGAGGACATGCGATTCCGGCTGCTGGACTACTTCCTGACCGTCGAGGCAGGTGCCGAGGAATCAGACTCTCCCGCAGAAAGATTCAGTGACGACACGCTGATCAACCCCTTCGAGTCGCTGTTCGAACAGCAGGTTTACAACGGGCTTGTCGACAGGGGCTACCAGGTCACCGCCCATCACACGGAGACCGCTTGCGATCTGGACATCGTGGTGACCGGCCGGGGCGGACAGCTCGCTGTGCAATGCGACAGCGATCGCTGGCAAGGCGCAGATGCCTACCGTGCCGAACTGGCGTTGCAGCGCGACCTGGAACGGTGCGGATGGCCGATTCATCGGATCCGGCAGGCCGAGTTCATTGTCGACCCGGAAGGGTGCCTGGATTCGCTGTGCGAGGTTCTTGACAGTTGCGGGATTCTGCCGCTCGGGGAAGATCCCATTCCGGACCGAATTGCTGAAGCAGGTATCGGGGGCGCGGCCGTCGAAGCACTGCCACCGCCGACAAGTCTGCTCGACGAATTCGATTGGGAAAGGCCACAATCGCCATCACCTATCGAGTCGATCGCTATAGAGCCTGTCGTGACCTCGGGCGGGTTCGACCTGACGGACCCGGCACGATGGTTGAAGCCCACACGATCCGCGTCGGAAGCTGTCGAACCGGGGGAGCCGACGGCGGGCACTATGTGCGAATACTCTGAGTTCACAGGCGTCCTGGAAAGCCCGACCTCGGCTTCGCACGTCACGATCGTCGCTGATCTGTGCAGCATCGTCGCCGTCGAAGGACCGGTTACCGGTCTTCGCTTGCGGGCGGCCTATGTCAGCGCGGCGAGGACGCGGGAGCGTGACAACGTCAAGAGTGCGATCGATCGTGCACTTCATGCCGCGGTAGCACACGGTCGATTGCTCGTCGACGATCCGCTCGATCTGGGGGACCCAGGTCTGATGTCCTACCGTGGTCCCGACCAACGTGTGTCGCAATGGAGAGTGCGGGGTCCGCGCCTCATCGAGCAGATCCCACCCCGAGAGCTGGCTGAGGTGATGGCGCACTACGGTCAGACGGTCGGTTGGACAGACCAGAACGACTTGTTCCGCGCGGTGATCAAAGCTTTCGGGCAGTCGCGACTGACCAACAATGCCATCGCAGCACTCGAGCGGGTTGTCGGTTTGGCGCATTCGCTGGGCGGCGATCGTCTGTGAAATTCGAACCGGCTGCTGCCGTGTAGGAAGAAAAGTTGGCTTTGCGGATAGGCCGGGGGACCATCTACGGCGACTGGCTGGTTGGGAGTGAGCGCATGGGCAGTTTCCGGGCATAGCACTCGCGCAACGGGTCTCGATTCATTGGCCGAACGAGAATCTGAGATTCGCGTTGATCAGCGTGTTCAGGCGGTAGCGAAGATGTCCGACGGCCGAATCGTCGAGGTTCGGGGTGTCGATGTAGAGGGTCCAGCGGAGGTCGGTGCCGCCTCGGCCGTCTGTGGGGAGGTCGAAGCGGATGCGGGCCGTGGGGTGCTTCGGCCACAGTGAGCTCCAGATGACGAGGTCGGGATCGTTGTCCTCGAGGAGGATCGGGCGTTGCTCGTCGGAGAGCAGGATCAGCCAGGGGCGGGCTGGGTCGCGGTCCGGGTTTGTGAGGGCGGCATAGACGGCATGGGGTGGGGCCGGCTGGTTGCGCTTTCTGCTGCCTATGGGGTGCATGGCGCGGATGGTAGTGGGGAACCGCGGTCGGGCGCGGTGACCGCGGTTCGTCGGTGGGTCAGGTCGACAGGACCTCGGCGATGTCGCTGTGTCCGCAGCGGGCTGCCTGGGGTGCGAGGAGGGTGCGGAGGCGGGGTGGGAGGTCGGAGTTGATGGCCGCCACGGACTTCCAGATTTCCGGGTCGGTGGTGGTGAACGAGGTGACCAGGGACTCGAGGTCGTCGGAGTCGGCGAGGAGGGTCAGGGAGTGGGCTCGGGCGGTGGGGTCCTGGCGGAGGACGATGCGGATCAGGGTGGTGGTGGAGCCGGCGGCGGGGGCCGCGGTGAGGGCGGCGTGGAAGTCGGGGGTGGAGAGGGTGGTGATGGTGGTGGCGAGGAGGTCGTGGGTGTGGGGTGGGAGGACGTCGACGAGGGGGAGGGCTGCGGGCCAGAGGTTGTGGGCGGCGGCCGTTGTGATGGCGGCGGACAGGGTGTCTGGGCGGTGCATGACGGGGAGGGCGGCGAAGCGGCGGCGGGCGGGTTCGTCGAGGGCCAGGGCTACGGGGATGAGGGTGTCCCAGTGGTTGCCGGTGTGGGCCTGTTCGATGAGTGCGGTGAGCGCGTCGTCCGGCTCTGCGGAGATCCGGGCGGCGACGGTGTGGAGCTGGGTGGGGGTCAGGTGCTCGGCGAGGGGGAGCAGGTCGAGCCAGAGGTTCTGGGTGAGGGCCAGGTCTGCGATGCCGGTGAGGACGGCGGGGTCCTGCATGATCGGGCGTTCGGCAAGGCGTTGCAGGGCAGCAGGTTCCATGCCCGCGGCTACGGGGAGGAGGGTGTCCCAGGCGTCGAGTTCGGTGACGGCGGTGAGGAGGGCGTCGAGGATTTCGGGGTCCTGGTCGGCGACGACGTTGCCCAGGTGGGAGCGTTCGGTGGGGCCTAGGAGGTCTAGGAGGGCGATGGCTTCGGGCCATTGGTTTTCGGCGGCGGTGGCGCGGATCATGCCGGGGACGCGGTCGGTGACGATGGTGAGGAGGCGGTCGGCGGCGTCGGTGTCTTCGAGGTAGTAGCCGACGTGGAGGAGGTCGATGTCGGCGGCGTGGGGGAGGGCGGCGCGCAGGACCTGGTCGGGGACGGCGCCGGCTAGGCGGCCCATGGTGAGGTAGTCGCCGCGGGCGATGAGTTCGCGGGCGGTGGCGGCGGCCATGCGGTCGGGGACCTCGGCGATGAGGGCGGTGGCGCGGCGGGGGTCGAGGGTGACGGTGGCGTCGGCGAGGAAGGTGGGGGAGAGGGCGGTGGCGATGGCGACGGCGCGGGAGGGGTCTACCGAGCCGGCGATCGCGGCGGCCAGGACGGGGCCGAAGGCGGCTTCGGTGATCTTGGCGGCGATCGGGGCGGGGATGAGTTTGGCCGCGGCGCCGATGCGATGCATGCGGTGGGATTCGCGGTCGGCGATGGTGCCGGTGATCTGGTCGCGGAACTGGCGGAGGGCCGCGGGTGGGAGATCGGCCAGGAAGTCGAGGTCGGCGGGGTCTCGGCGGTCGAGCACGCGGGCGAGCTTGGCGAGTTCGGCGGTGCTGTGGTGGGTCGTGGTCACAGTCCGAGCACCTTCTTCACGGCGGGGCGGGCGAGGCGGGGGATCAGGCGCATGCCGGAGTTGAGGGCGTCGTCGAGGGCGGCGCGGCGGTTGTCGAGCGCGGCGCGGACGTAGGCGTCGAGGACGGTCAGCTGCTCGGGAGTGAGGTCCGCGAATTCCGGGGGTGGCGGGGCGCCGAGTGTCGCGGTGAGTTGAGCCAGGGCATCCGGCACGGACCTTCTCCTTCGATGCGGTGTTCGGCAGAGCGTACTGCCGGTACGGATTGCGATACTGCCGGTCCGGATGGGGATTGTAAAGGGCCGCGGGATGACCTCCATGGGCCCGGCGGTGAGAGGGGGCCGTTCTGTTGGCGCGGACAATCGTGTAGTTCGTACCAGCGGTACGTGTACGGTGTCGGGGTGAGCAGATCGAGCCGCCGTCCCCCGCCGGTGACCCGGGATGCCATCGTCGACGCCGCGATCCGGGTGCTCGATCGGGACGGGCCGCGGGTCAGCATGGATGCCTTCGCCGCCGAGGCGGGCATCACCAAGCCGCGCCTGTATCGCCAGTTCACCGACAAGAGCGACCTCTACACCGCCATCGGCAACCGCTTCGCCGACGCTGCCTTCGCCGCGACCGGCACTGATCTGACCTTGCTGCTCCAGCCACCGCGTGAGGCGATCGCTCGGGCGCTCGGCGACTACGCCGTCGGTATCCTCGACCACCCGAATGTGTTCCGGTTCCTCGCGCAGGCGCATGCGGGAACCAGTGGGGACGGTGCGACCGGGCAGTACGACCTCAGTAGCGCGGTCGCGGATCGGTTCACGAAAAGGGCGCGGGCGGTGGCGGATTCGATTCCGCTCGACGCGGAGGGGATCGAATATCTGGCGCGGGCGATCGTCGGGGTGATGATCGCGCTCACCGATCTATGGCTGACCGATCCCGAACCGGAATCGGGTGAATTCGTCCGCCGGGTAGGGGAATTGGTGTGGGGAATGATCGACGCGTTTTTGCGGGGGCGTGGTGTGGAGGCCGCACCGGATGCGCCGATCTTTGTCACGTTGGCGGCGTTGAACGCGGATCAGGAGTAGCGGTTCGGTTGAAACGGGCGGACTGCCGCCTTCGCGCCCTGCGGTCTGGCAGTGAGCTCGGGTAGCAGTGTTTTCACGATGTCCCACAACGCGTCCGAGACGAGGCGCAACGACCCGAGCGTGCTGCCGCCGGCGGAATTTCGGCGGCAGCGGCTCGAACACAGGAGAACGTCTAGGTCTCGTTCGACAGCGCCGACGCGACCTCGTCCAGTCCACAGGTGCGGGCCTGGACGACCAGGAGTTTGCGCATGCGGTCCGGGAGTTCGCTGTTGATGGCGACCAGG
Source organism: Nocardia sp. NPDC058497 (assembly GCF_042720195.1). Taxonomy (NCBI): domain Bacteria; kingdom Bacillati; phylum Actinomycetota; class Actinomycetes; order Mycobacteriales; family Nocardiaceae; genus Nocardia; species Nocardia sp. NPDC058497. The sequence goes on from NZ_JBHXMY010000194.1 coordinate 5,414, forward strand.
GTTTCCCAGGCGGCGTGGTCGCCGCCGCCGAGGAGGTCGACGAGGGAGCCGAGTTCGGTCATGCCGTCGAGGAGGGTCAGGACGCGGGCTCGGGGTTCGCCCTCGACGATCAATGCCAGCGGGAGCATGGTGGGGGCTTCGGGGCTGGCCAGGATGATCAGGTCGCGGAGTGAGTCGTCGTCTTCGGCGAGAACGCGTTTCGCGATGCAGCGCTGTTGGTCGGGGTCGAGGTGGCGGACCAGGGGGATCAGGTCGAGCCACAGGCCCTGGGCTAGGGAGATGTCGGAGACTCGTTCCAGGGTGGCGGGGTCGTGCATGACCGGGCGCTGGGCCAGGCGCTGGAGGCCGGTGATGGCCATGCCGGCCGCGACGGGGAGCAGGGCGTCCCAGGCGTCGAGCTCGGTGACGGCGGTCAGGAGGCCGTCGAGGACCTCGTCGTCCTGTTCGGCGACGATATCGGCCATGCGGGCGCGTTCCTGGGGGCCGATGATGTCGAGGAGGGAGATCGCGTCCGCCCACTTCTCCTCGGCGTACATGGCGGTGACCATGCCGGGTACGCGGTCGGTGACCATGTTCAGCAGGCGTTCCGCTTGGGAGCTGTCCTCCAGATGGAGGCCGACCTGGAGGATGTCGCGGTCGGCGGCTTGGGGCAGGGCCGCCCACAGGACCGAGTCGGGCATGGACCCGGCCAGGCGGCCCATGGTGAGGTAGTCGCCGCGTTCGATCAATTCGCGGGCCACCTCGGCCGCCATCGCGTCGGGGACGCGGGCGATCACCTCGGCGGCTCGCTTCGGGTCGAGCAGGACGGTCGCGTCGGCCAGGAACTTCGGGGACAGGGATTGGGCGATCGCCACTGCGCGGGCGGGCTCGACCGCGCCGGCGACCGCCGCGGTCAGGGCCGGACCCAGTGCCTTTTCCGCGACCAGCGCGGCGACGGGCTTCGGGACCAGTTTCACCGCTGCGGCGACTCGTTGCAGGCGCTGGACGTCGCGGCCCGACATCTCGTCGCTGACCTGATCCCGGAATGCTTTGATCGCCGAAGGTGGTTGGGTCGTCAGGAAATCCAGGTCGGCGGGGTCGACGCCGAGCACCCGCGCCAGTTTCGCGATCTCGGCCACGGTGTGCCGCATGCTGCTCACAGTCCCAGTACCTTGCGCACCGCGGGGCGGGCCAGGCGCGGGATCAGGTGCATCCCGGCTCCCAGGGCGTCGTCCATGGCCGCTTTCCGTGCTGCCAGGGCCTGTTCGACGAAGCCGTCGAGGCGGGTGAGGTCGTCGATGTCGAGCGTCGCGAACTCCGCCGGAGGTGGGCCTCCGAGGGTGGCGGTCAGCGGGTCGAGTCGATCCGGCACCGACGTGCTCCTTCGATAGTGTTGGGGCAGTGACGATTACACGATAGTCGTGGGTGGTGCTCACCGCTTCGCGGCCAGCAGCGCCGTCGTAGTCCAGATCGACGATCTCCTCGGTGAGGAACTGTACGGCGGAGTTGGTCGACGAGCTCGGCACCATGCCGGGCGGCGGCGCCTGTACTCACGTCGACTCGCCTCGTGATGGTGGCAGCTACGCTTGATGGGGATGAGGGAGTTGGGATGTCCGAGGAGAATGAGGGAGTCGATCCGCGGGCGCGGTGGCGGGAACTTCCGCCGGAGCCTTCGGAACTCATCGAGGAGACGACGGTCGAGACGCGGGGCGCGGATCTGGGGGTTCCTGCGGTTGATGTGACCGAGGAGTTCGTGCGCAAGTACGGGTTGTGACGGGCTAGCCGCCTGCGACCGCGGGGATGATCATCAGTTCGGTGGTCGCGGTCAGTGGGGTGTTCAGGCCGTCGAGGGTGCGGCACTCGTCGCCGTCGATGTAGAAGTTGACGTAGCGGCGGAGGGTGCCGCGTTCGTCGCGGAGGCGGCGTTCCAGGGCGGGGGAGCGGTCGCGGAGGGTGTCCAGGGCGGCGCGCAGGGTGGGGGCGTCGATGTCGAATTCCTTGGCGCCGTTGGCATAGGGGCGCAGGACCGAAGGTAGGACGATGCGGGCCATGGGTTATCCGATGACGGCGGCGCGGACGCACAGGACGTCGGGGAGTTTGTCGGCGACGAGGTGCCAGTGGTCGCCTTCGTCGGGGCTGCAGTAGACCTCGCCGTTGCGGGTACCGAAGTAGATGCCGGTGGGGTCGGCGTTGTCGGCGGTCATGGCGTCGCGCATGACAGCTGCCCAGAACGGGACCGTCGGGAGGCCTTCGGTTTTGGCTGACCAGGTCTGGCCGCCGTCGTCGCTGCGGTAGACCGCGCAGGTGGCGTCCGGGGGGAAGCGGAAGCGAGCCATGTCGGCGACGAGGGGGAAGGTGTAGATGACGCCGGGGCGGCGGGGGTGGGCGACGATCGGGAAGCCGAAGTTGGACGGGGGCAGGTCGGCGTCGATCGACTGCCAGGTGGTGCCGTCGTCGGTGCTGCGGAACACGCCGCCGTGGTTCTGGAGGTAGAGGGTGGTGGGGGTTTCGGCGTCGCGGGCGACCTTGTGCACGCACTGGCCCCAGTCGGGCAGTTCGCCCGGCAGGAAGTCGGCGGTGACGCCGTGGTTGGTCGGGTGCCACGAGGTTCCGCCGTCGGTGCTCTGGTAGACGCCACCGGTCGACATGGCGACCGCGAGCCGCCGGGTGTCGGTGGGATGCGGGAGGACGGTGTGCAGCGCCAAACCGCCACCGCCCGGCTCCCACTTCGGGCGGTGTGGATGGTCCCACAGGCCTCTGACCAGCGTGAAAGTTCTTCCGCCGTCGGTGGAACGGAACAGGGCGGACGGTTCGACGCCCGCGTACACCACATCCGGTTCGGCATCGGTCGCCGGTGTGATCTGCCAGACACCTTGCAACGCGGCATCGGTGTTCTCGGGGAAGGCCAGTGGTGCGTCGTCGGGCTCGGTCCAGGTCTCGCCCAGGTCGTCGCTGGCGACCAGCGTCGGACCGAAATGGCTGTTCAGGACGCCGACGAGCAGGCGTGGGGGCTGCCGTCTGGTGTCGATCGCCAAGGCTTTGACATCGGCGATCGGGAACTGCGGCGGGCGCACGGTCCAGCTCGCCCGGCCGTCTGTGCTGCGGGCAAGGAACAACCCTTTGCGGGTTCCGATTCCGAGAAGTACGTCCATTGCCGACCTCCAGGTCGTCGCACCGACGCGGATGAAAAAGAGCGTACTCCGCGGTGACGTTAGGGCCGCGAAATCGCGGTCGGTGAGGGATACTGGTCCGATCGTGCGCAACCCGCTGCACGAGCGTGACATTTCCGCGACCATTTCGTAATGTGATGGTGACGTTGTTCTCGACAGTAGCTGGTGATCGATAAAGTGCCTGGTCAACATCGCACCCCTGCGCCTCCCACGGGGCGTACGTCTCTGGCTGTGTGCAGCCTCGCGGCAACGGTTCCCGGAATGCTGTGGATGGCGTTACGGCCCGCCACTGCCGAGGTGGAGCAGGTCGCGGCGGTTGCGCCGCACACGCCGTCCGCGATCGAGATCGACGCGCTGCCCGCGTTGACGCACGACGAGCCGACGATCGCCCCGGAACCCGTGGCCGCCGACGACGAGCTGGCGTCGCTGTCGGCGGAGAAGCTGAAGTATCTGTGCGCGACGGAGTTCAAGGGCACGCAGCCGCACGTCGCGCAGGTCAGTCACATGATCCAGAAGATGTTCGGCCTGTCCGACATCGGTGGCGCGCACGGGCGTTATGACGGTGATCACGGTGCGGGACTCGCTCTCGATCTCATGACATCGAATCCGGCGCAGGGTGATGCGATGGCCGCGTTCATCCTGGCCAACAAGGCGCGCTTCGGCGTCACCTATGTGATCTGGCAGCAGCGCTACAACGACGGCAGCGGCTGGTCGTTCATGGAGGACCGGGGCGACCCGACCCAGAACCACTACGACCACGTGCACGTGTCGTTCTCCTCGTACGGCGCGGCCAACCTCACCTGCTGATCGCTGCGGACCCGAACGACCTGCGGCGCGGCGGAAGTCGCCTCAGTTGCCGATCGGCGCTCCGAACAGCCCGGCGAGGGTCTCGCCGACGATCGACACCCATTCGGGCCAGGTCCGCTGATCGAGTGCCATCGAGCCGACATCGTTGAGCGTGCAACGGACAGCGGATCGGTCGGGAGCGTCGTCCTCGACTATTTCTTTTAGGCATATCGCCACGCGGAACGGATCGTCCTTCTACGGTGAAGGTGGCTCGGTTCTATGAGGAGGTATGCGGAATATGGGACGGTTGGCCGGCAAGGTCGCGGTGATCAGCGGCGGGGCGCGGGGGATGGGCGCGGCGCACGCGCGTCGGTTCGTCGCCGAGGGCGCCTCGGTGGTGCTGGGTGACGTACTCGACGACGAAGGGGCCGTCGTCGCGAAGGAACTCGGAGACGCCGCGATCTACCAGCATCTGGACGTGCGCGAACCCGAGCAGTGGGCCGCGATTGTCGCGGCGGCGGTCGAGACGTTCGGTGGGCTGCACGTTCTGGTGAACAACGCGGGGATCGTCAACGGGAATCTGCTCGTCGACTTCGCGCTGGAGGAGTGGCAGCGGATCATCGATATCAATCTGACCGGGAAGTAGAAGCGGATGAAGTCCCAGGTGCCCTCGATTTCCGAAGGTTGGTCAA
>NZ_JBHXMY010000195.1:0-9986 GCF_042720195.1 Nocardia sp. NPDC058497
GACACCCCGAAGTACAAGTTCGACAACAAGAACGACCTCCTGCACAAGGTCAAGGCCCGGATCAAGGAACCCGAGCTGGCGGCCCGCCTGAAGCGGATGGACCGCGCGTTCGACATCGTCGTCGCGGTGCTGATCTTCCTGTACTTCGCGGTGCAGGGCCTGCGCCTGTGGGACACCAGCTGGATGCCGTTGCCGGTCTTCGTGATCGCGATGGTGCTGCTGCGCAGCTCGCTGGCCGGTTTCGGCCACTACGCGATCCACCGGGCGCAGAAGGGCCTCAACAAGTACGCGGTGAACGCGTTCGACATGAACTATGTCGCACTGTCTTTCGTCACCGCCGACGGTCACGCGCTGCTGCACCACCCGCACACCCAGAGTGAAGTCGACATCAAGAAGAACGTCTTCACGATGATGATGCAGGTGCCGCGCCTGTACCGGGTGCCGGTGCACACGGTGCACAAGTTCGGACATCTGTTGACCGGCATGATCATTCGGCTGCTCGACGTCTGCCGGCTCACCCGCAAGGTGGGCATCAAGGACATGTACGGCACCTGGGGCGGCGCGCTGCCGCACTTCATCGGCTCCTTCGGCGTCCGGTTCCTGCTGGTGGCGGAGTTCGTTGTCTTCACCGTCGCGGGCGACTTCTGGGCCTGGGCACTGCAATTCGTGATCACGCTGTGGATCAGCACCTTCATGGTGGTGGCCAGCCACGACTTCGAGGTGCCGACCGAGGAACTGCACACCGAGACCGAGGACTGGGCGGTCAATCAGCTCGAGCAGGCCTACGACCTGACCGTGGTCGGCAACAAGTACGTCGACTGCTTCCTCTCGGCCGGTCTGAGCTCGCACCGGGTGCATCACGTACTTCCGTTCCAGCGCAGCGGTTTCGCCAATATCGCCACCGAGGACGTGGTGCGCGAGGAGGCCGCGAAGTTCGGGGTGGAGTGGCTGCCCGCGAAGAGTTTCTTCGGAGATCGTTTCCCCAAGCTGTGCCGGACCTACCTGCTCGCGCCGTCGCGTGACGCCGAGGAGAACCGGTGGGGATTCGTGCGCGAACACTGCGCACCCACAGCGCTGAAGACCTGTGTGACCTACACGGTGCAGGGCTTCACCGGCATCGGAACCGTCTGACCCGCCTTCCGCTGCCACGTCTACATCTGTTTCGAAAGGATTTGTGCCCGTGTCTGTTTCCCTTGACCTGCTCCGCACGGCCGACGTCGAGCGCGGGCACGACCTGCTACCGCCCGCCCCGCCGACCACGGTCGGTGTGATCGAAGCGGTCGCCACCGGTTCGCCCGAGCGCGTGGTTGACCAGTCCGTCAACGCCGGCAGGGTCGCCGAGCTGTTCTCCGATCCGGCTCAGCGCCAGCGCATTCCGCGGATCTACCAGAAGACCAGGATCGACACCCGCCATCTGGCGATCGACCCGCTCGACCCGGAGTTCCTCGAGTTCAGCCGTCGCCCCGGCACCATCAGGGAGCGGATGAACCTGTTCTTCGAGCACGCGGTGCCGCTGGCCGTCGACGTCGCCCGCCGCGCCGTCGCCGGACTGGACAACCCCGCCGAGGACATCGGCCAGCTGATCTTCGTGACCAGCACCGGCTTCATCGCCCCCGGCGTCGACGTCGCGGTCGTCAAGCAGCTCGGCCTGTCGCCGAAGGTCGGCCGCATGGTCATCAACTTCATGGGGTGCGCCGCCGCGATGAACGGCATCCGGGCCGCCACCGACTACGTCCGGGCGAACCCGGACAAGAAGGCGATGGTGCTGTGCATCGAATTGAGCTCGGTGAACGCCGTGTTCGACGACGACGTCAACGATGTCATCACCCACAGCCTCTTCGGTGACGGCTGCGGCGCGGTGGTGATCGGCGCCAACCAGGTGCACCAGCCGCTGGCACCGGGCAGCATCGTGATCCGCGACAGCTTCAGCCACCTGTTCGACGACGCGGAGGACGGCATCGTGCTCGGCATCAAGGACGCGGGCATCACCTGCGAGCTGGCGACCAGCCTGCCCGACTACATCTACCGCGGGGTGGATCCGGTGGTGACCGAGGTGCTCGCGCGCAACGGCCTGGGCAAGAGCGATATCGATCTGTGGGCGATCCACCCCGGTGGTCCCCGTATCATCGAGGAGTCGGCCCACTCGCTGGGCATCCCGGCCGAGGCGGCGGCGCCGAGCTGGGACGTACTCGCCGAGCACGGCAACATGCTGAGTGTCTCGCTGATCTTCGTGCTGGAGCGGATGATCCGCGACGCGCAGTCGGCGGCACCGATTTCCACCGGGGTGGCGTTCTCGTTCGCGCCCGGTGTCACCCTCGAGGGCATCGTGTTCGATGTCATCCGCAGCTGAGAGCACACGTCATGCATCTACTCCGTTTTCTCGCCGCGCTCTCGCCGGCCAGGATCGCTGCCGTGGTGGCCGCGGGCCTGATCTGCGGTGTGGCCAACACCTACCTGGTGACGCTGATCAACGCGGTCGTCTCGCCGAAGCCGCAGCCTGATCAGCTGTTGCTGCGGTTCGGGCTGACCGGCCTGGTGATCCTGGTCAGTGGTGTCGTCTCGCAGGTGCTGTTGATCCGGTTGTCGCAGGACGCGATCTACCGGCTGCGCAGCGACCTGAGTTCCGGCATCGTCTCCGCGCCGCTGGAACATCTGGAACGGCTCGGTATGCACCGCCTGATGGCGACGCTGACCGAGGACGTGCGCTCGCTGTCGCAGGCGGTGACCGCCATCCCGTCGATCTGCGTCGACGTGGCGACCATCATCGGCTGCTTCGTGTTCCTGTTCATCGTGTCGGGTCCGATCTTCGCGGTGACGGTGGCGGGCACGCTGGTCGGCATCGCGTGTGTCGAACTGGTGCTCAAGCGGGTGCGCGGGATCTACCGCGAGGCGCGCGAGAACGAGGACGCGCTGCTGCGTTCGTTCCAGGCCGTCACGCTCGGCATCAAGGAACTGAAGCTGCACCGCGGCCGTCGCCGGGACTTCATGGACCGGCATCTGCTCGGCTCGGCGGGCACGCTGCGTGATCAGAACACCGACGCGGGCTCGAAGTTCTCCTACGCGCAGGGCTTCGGCCAGGCGCTGCAGCTGGCGACGATGGCGCTGATCCTGTTCGTCGTCGCGGCGGCGCTGAACCTGCCGCGGGACACGATGGTCGGCTACGTGCTGGTCACCACGTTCCTGGCGATGCCGATGCAGAACTTCATGCACCGCATCCCCGATCTGCTGCGCGGCGATGTGGCGCTGGCCAAGATCCGGGCGATGAACCTGTCGATGGAGACCCTGCACAACGAGGAGCTCCTGCCATACACCGAGCGTCCAGCGGCGGGGGAGGCAAAGCTGGAACTGACCAATGTCAGCTACGTGTACCGCTCCGAGGCGCCGTCGCCGGTTCCGCCGCCGCCCGGTTCGCACCCGGACGGGCCGCCCGAGCGTGGTGGGCATCCGCCGCGTCCCGGGATGCCGCCGCGTGCAGGCAACGGGCACCCCGGTGGGCCGCATCCGGCGCATCCCGGTGCGCATCCGGCCGCCGCTCAGCAGGATGTGAACGGCAAGGCCTGGGTCGACCACGGCGGCAACGATGTTCGGCCGCTGGCGCCACCGCCGGGTCGCGACGAGTCCGAGGACGCGGGCTTCCGGCTCGGTCCGATCGACCTGGTTTTCGAACCGGGGCAGATCACGTTCATCGTCGGCGGCAACGGCAGCGGCAAGTCGACGCTGGCCAAGCTCATCACCGGTCTGTATGTGCCACGCTCGGGGTCGTTGTCGCTCAACGGGGAGAGGATCGACCACGACAACATCGAGTGGTACCGGCAGAATTCGTCGGCGGTGTTCACCGATTTCCATCTGTTCGAGGACTACCTGGGCTTCGACCGTCCCGGTATCGACGGTGAAGTACAGCGCTACCTGGAGGAGCTGCAGATCGCGCACAAGGTGACCGTGCAGGACGGGCGCCTGTCGACCGTCGACCTGTCGCAGGGGCAGCGCAAGCGCCTGGCCCTGCTCACCGCCCTGCTCGAGGACCGCCAGATCTACGTCTTCGACGAATGGGCCGCCGACCAGGAGCCCCGCTTCCGCGAGGTCTTCTACCGCGAGATCCTCACCGATCTGAAGCGACGCGGCAAGACGGTCATCGTGATCACCCACGACGACCGGTACTTCGACTGCGCCGATCAATTGGTGAAGCTCGATTTCGGCTTGGTCGCCGTGTAGTTCACCCACCACGAATGCCGGTTCGGCCCGCCCGGGCCGGGCCGGCGTTCTTCGTGATCAGGCGTGCGGGCTCCGGCGATGCAGGGCCGATCGCGCCCCGCGGGAGTACCGTGGGCCTGATCGCGCTGGTAGCGGTTGCTCGGCGCGACAATCGACCGGTGGAGGGCGGCGTCATGACGGGGAGTGCAACGGTGGCCGAGGTGGCCAAGGGGTCCAAGACCGATCTGGTCGAGGGCCGGTACACGGTGCGCATCGACCTCGATGGCCCGGCCGGAGCGGTGGATGTGTCGGCGGTGCTGGCGACGGCCGACGGCCGGGTGCGTTCCGACGCCGATTTCGTGTTCTTCAACAATCCGGCGGCGCCGGGCGTGCGGATGGAGTCCGATGCTGTGGTGTCGGTGGATCTTTCGGCGGTTCCCGCCGAGATCCATCGGGTGGTGATCGCGGGCAGCACCGAGGCGCAGGGCATGCGGTTCGGGGAGGTCACCGGGTTGCGGGTGTCGGTCGCGGGCACCGCGCAGACGCTGAGTTTCGTACCGCCCGGACTGGATTCGGAGACCGTGCTGCAGGCGGTCGCGTTGTATCGGCGGGGGAGCGGGTGGCGGCTCGACGCGATCGGGCAGGGATACAGCGCCGGGCTCGCGGCGTTCGCGACCGAGCACGGGATCGCCGTCGACGAGGAGCCGGCCGTGCCGTCCGCTGGTGTGCCGCAACCTGTTCCGGTGGCGCCCGCGGTCGACCTGCGCAAGGTCGACGTGGTTCTCACCAAGGACTCGCCCGACAAACGCGCCAGCATCGACCTGCGCAAGGGCGACCCCGGCTACGTACTCACCGTCGGTCTCGAATGGGATGGGCGCGGCGCGCAGTACGACCAGGCCGGGCGCGTGACGAAGTTCGGCAAGGGCGACCTCGACGTGTACTTCTTCTGCCGCAACGAGATCACCGGTGACTACGTGGTGATCAGCGGCGAGAAGGGCCACCAGGGCGACCTCGCCGCCTGGCCGTTCATCCACCACCAGGGCGACAGCCGCGGTCCCGGCACGAGCAACCTCCCCGCCACCGAGCAGGTCGTCGTGCGCCCCACCGAGACCGGCGATCTGCTGCTCAATGTCTACCAGTCCGTCGACAACGGTGCCGGCGCCATCGACACCTTCGGGCGGCCCCGGGTCCGCGTCCGCTACGGCCGCCCCGGCCCGGACGGTTTCCCCGGCCCCGACGCCGACCAGATCACCGTCGTCATCGGCAACGGCAAGAACTCCTTCTGGGCCACCGTCGCCCATATCGATGTCCGCGACGGCATCCTCACCGTCGACGGCACCACTCGCTACAGCCGCGCCTTCAGCGAGAAGATGCCGGTTCTCGATACCGCGGGCACCTGGTTGCGCTCGGCCAAGAACGGTCCGGTCGGCCGCAGTAAGAGCAGCAACGGCCTCGGTCTGAGTCACTACGCGGGCCGCTGCCCCGACCCGCGCTGATCTCCGAGTAGTTGCGCGCGCCGCTCGTCGACCGTGGCGCGCAGCGCATCGACGACGGCGGCGACCTCGGGGCGGCGCAGTGTCTCCGCCCGTGTGACGAGCCAGTAGGTGAGCCGCACCCGCACCTGCTCGCCGAGCACCCGCACCAGATCGTCGTGGCGGTCGGCCATGAAACAGGGGAGCAGGCCGATACCGGCCGCGGCCCTGGTTGCCTCGACATGCACGAAAACATTGGTCGAGGAGACGGATTGGCGCATGGCGGGTGCGAAACTGGTGGCCAGGTCGAGATCGTCGACCTGCAGGATCGATTCGATGAAATAGACGAGCGGATAGCGGCGCAGGTCCTCGATCGTTTCCGGCGTGCCGCGGTCGGCGAGGTAGTCGCGCGCGGCGTAGAGGCCCAAGCTGTAGTCGCCCAGCCTGATTGCCTCGGCGCGGTGGACCTGGGGCTGTCCGACCACCACCTCGATGTCGAGCCCGCTGCGCTGGGGGGATGCGCGTCGCGTGGTGGCGATGATCTCCACCGCCACCCGCGGATGCTCGCGCTGTACGCGCGCGGCGGCGGGGGCCGCCAGATACGCGCTGAATCCGTCGGTGGCCGAAAGCCGAACTACCCCTTCGAGTTCCCGCTCGCCTCCGGTCGCACCGAGCGAACGGACCGCGGCTTCGATCGTCTCGGCCGCCGACAGCGCCGCCCGTCCCAGATCCGTCAGTTCCCAGCCGCTGGTGGCCTTGGTCAGCACCCTTCCGCCGACCGCCCGCTCGAGCGCGGCGATCCGCCGCGAGATCGTCGTGTGGTTGATTCCCAGCTCCTCCGCGGCGGTGACATACCGCCCCGACCGGCCCACGGCGAGCAGAACCAGCAGGTCGTCGGCGCTGGGACGCCGGCCCGGATCAGGCGAGGTCGCGCTCATTTCTGCATCCTTGCAGATGCGCGGTGCGAACTTGGCCATTGCGACCGAATCCGATCTGCACGAATACTCTCCCCATTGCTAGTGGGCCATGTCACATTTGCACGGTGATGTGGTCGTGATCACCGAGGAGCAGTGATGAGCGTCAGCAACGCGACCAAGCAGACCGGCGACGACCCGGGCGGGGCGCCGAGTGGTCTGCGCCGGGTGGTGGCCGCCTCGATGGCAGGCACCGTCGTCGAATGGTACGAATTCTTCCTCTACGGCACCGCCGCCACCCTCGTCTTCAGCAAGGTGTTCTTCGCCAAGGGCACCAGCGATCTCGACGCCATCCTCGCGGCCTTCGTCACCTACGCCGTCGGGTTCGCTGCCCGCCCGATCGGCGGCATCGTCTTCGGCTACTTCGGCGACCGCTACGGCCGCAAGCAGCTGCTGCAGCTGAGTCTCGTCCTGGTCGGCGGCGCGACCTTCCTGATGGGCTGTCTGCCCACCTTCACCCAGATCGGCTATTGGGCGCCGGCCATGCTGGTGACGCTGCGGTTCATCCAGGGCTTCGCGATCGGCGGCGAATGGGGTGGTGCGGTCCTGCTGGTCGCCGAGCACAGTCCCAGCCGCAGCCGCGCGTTCTGGGCGAGCTGGCCGCAAGCCGGTGTGCCGGCGGGCAATCTGCTCGCCACCGTCGTGCTGCTCGTGCTGACCTCGACGCTGTCCGATGCCGCGTTCCTGAGCTGGGGCTGGCGGGTCGCGTTCTGGCTGTCGGCGGTGGTCGTGCTGGTCGGCTACTACGTGCGCACCAAGGTGACCGACGCCCCGATCTTCGTCGAGGCGCAGCGGCACAGGGAACAGGTCGCGGCGACGTCGTTCAGCGTGTTCGAGGTGCTGCGCCGCTACCCGCGTGGCGTCTTCACCGCGATGGGACTGCGCTTCGGCGAGAACATCATGTACTACCTGGTCGTCACGTTCTCGATCACCTATCTGAAGGTGCACGTGCATGCCGACACCACGACGATCCTGTGGTGGCTGCTGGCCGCGCACACCGTGCACATGGCGGTCATCCCGCTGGCGGGCCGTCTCGGTGACCGCGTCGGCCGTCGCCCCGTCTACCTGGTCGGTGCGCTGGCCGCGGGCACCTGGGGCTTTTTCGCCTTCCCGTTGATGGACACCGCCAACAGCGCGCTGATCCTGTCGGCGATCATCATCGGCCTGGTCTTCCACGGCCTGATGTACGCGGGGCAGCCCGCGATCATGGCGGAGATGTTCCCGACCCGGATGCGGTATTCCGGTGTGTCGCTGGGCTATCAGGTCACCTCGATCGTGGCGGGTTCGCTCGCGCCGATCATCGCGGTCAAGCTGCTCGACTCCTACGGTTCCTCGGTCCCGATCGCGGTGTATCTGGCGGTGGCGTCGGTCGTCACGGTGATCGCGGTGCTGTACGCCAAGGAGACCAAGGGCATCGACCTCGAATCCCTCGACGCCGCCGATGCCGCCACCGTGGCCGCGCCCACGCCCGCGAAGGTCGTGTCGGCATGACCGATCTCATCGGACGCAAGGCGCTGGTCACCGGCGCGGCGGGCGGGATCGGCGCGGCCTGCGCGCACGAGCTGGCCGCACGCGGTGCGGAGGTCACCGTCGCCGATATCGACGAGCTCGGCGCGAAGACCGTGGCTACCGAGATCGGCGGAAATGCCTGGGCGGTGGACCTTCTCGAGGTCGACGCGCTGGCGGAGCTGAGCCTGTCGGTCGAGATCCTGGTGAACAACGCCGGCGTGCAGACCGTCAGCCCGATCGAGGACTTTCCGCCCGAGCGGTTCCGGCTCATCCAGACGCTGATGGTGGAGGCGCCGTTCCTGCTCATCCGCGCGGCGCTGCCGCACATGTACGAGCAAGGATTCGGCCGCATCGTCAATATCTCGTCGGTCCACGGGCTGCGCGCGTCCCCGTTCAAGGTGGCGTACGTGACCGCCAAGCACGCACTGGAAGGGCTGTCGAAGGTGACGGCGCTCGAGGGTGGCCCGCACGGCGTCACCAGCAACTGTGTGAATCCCGGCTATGTGCGAACACCGTTGGTGGACAAGCAGATCGCCGAGCAGGCCGTCGCGCACGGCATCCCCGAACAGGAGGTGGTGGAGAAGGTGCTGCTCACCGAGAGCGTGATCAAACGGCTGATCGAACCGGAGGAGGTCGCGCGACTGGTCGCGTGGCTGGCCTCCGACCACGCGGGGATGGTCACCGGCTCCTCCTACGTCATGGACGGGGGATGGAGCGCGCGATGACGAACGTGACCGTGGCGCCGCAGTGGGTGCCGACCGAGCAGGACATCGCCCAGGCGCGGATTACCGATTTCACGAGGTTCGTGGAGGCGCGGCACCCTGTCGCGCTGCCGGACTACCGGGCTATGGCAGTGGTCGGTCGACGACCTGGCCGGGTTCTGGGGCGCGGTGTGGGACTACTTCGCGCTGGGGGAGCGGTCTGCGGTCGTGCTCGCCGACACGGAAATGCCTGGGGTGCGGTGGTTTCCGGGTGCTCGGCTGAACTACGTCGACCAGGTGATCCGGCAGGCGCGGACGGATCGGCCCGCGATCGTGTCGGTCGACGAGGGCAGCACGATTACTGAGGTGTCGTGGGCCGAGATGCTGGGCCGGGCAGCCGGATTCGCGCGGACGCTGCGCGAACTAGGTATCCGGCCCGGTGATCGGGTAGTCGTCTACCTGCCTGACACCCGAGGCGGTGATCGCGTTTCTGGCGACCGCGCCCCCTGCTGAAGATCTGTTGGACGCACGGGACGACAGGGTGATCGTCATCGATCTCCGGGGATAAACCGCAAGGTCGCTCAGTTAGTGCTTTGTGCCCGGTTGACAAGCGGGCAGCAGGTACTAACCGAGCGGCCTTGCGACTACGCCGCGCCACAGGTGAAGTTGGAAGCGATCACGGGACTGCTGGAATCCGGCCGGTTCCCACTGCTTGAATGAGGCACGGCTCAGCAGCCGGCTTTGACAGAGTCGTCGTTGATCCGCTGTGCCATGTCCAGCGCAGCCTGCTCCTGGGCCGGCGTCTTCGCGTTGTTCACATCCGCGAGTGCTCCGTCGAACATCAGCATGAGATCGCTGCACAGCCGCGCGTGCGCGGCCTTGTCGACACGCGTTCCGCCGCTCGGCTTCTCGACCGGATCCTGGGAAGTGCCGGGGCTGGCCGGGACTTCCCGATCGATACCTGGTGACGGTGCCGCGCCCGCTGCCGGGACGAGGCCGAAGGTGATGGTCGCTGCCGCTGCGGCAGCGGCGAGCAGGGTGCGCACCGGATATTTCATGAGGTTGGCTCCTCGAAGAGTGGGAAAAGGGGGCAACTCCATCGTGCCGGAGCGCAGCACGCGGCGATACCGACCCTGCGG
>NZ_JBHXMY010000196.1:0-9984 GCF_042720195.1 Nocardia sp. NPDC058497
CATTACCCCCCCTCCCCCCCCAACCTCGAGTATTTCCGGTCTGGGGGGTTCGGTGTTGTGTATACGAGCCCGCCGCCACACCATTAAAAATCCCCGGCGCTGCGCGGTCGACCCGCTGCATGGGGGACTTCCCGCGCCCAGTGGCGAACCGGCGACGATCCAGGATCGCATGCACCTGTTCTACCGCCACGCCGTTCCGCTGGCCGTCGACGTGGCGCGGCGCGCGCTCGACGGTGTCGACCCGGCCGACGTAGGACTTCTCGTGTTCGCCACGAGCACCGGGCTCATCGCGCCCGGCGTCGACGCCGCCGTCGTCGAGAACCTCGGACTGCCCCGATCGGTCGCTCGCCTGGTGGTCAATTTCATGGGTTGCGCGGCAGCGATGAACGGAATTCGCACCGCCTCGGACTTCGTCCGGGCCAACCCGGACAAGAAGGCGATGGTCGTGTGCATCGAGCTCAACTCGGTGCACGTTGTCCCCGTCGAAGGCGTCAGCGACGCGGTCTCGCACAGCCTGTTCGGCGACGGTTGCGGCGCGGTCGTCATCGGGGCACACCGCGCAATGGAGCAGCCTGCCGCCGGGACGATCGTCATCCGGGACAAATTCACCCATTTGTTCGAGGGCACCCAAGACGGCATCGCGGTCGGCGTCAACCATGACGCCATCACGTGCGAGCTGTCCGAGAACGTACCCAAGTACATCTACGACGGCGTCGCTCCCGTCGTCGGAGACATTCTGCGCCGCAACGGATTGCGTCAGGCGGACATCGATGTGTGGGCGATCCACCCGGGCGGGCCGAAGATCTTGCTCGAATCCGCGCGATCGCTCGGCCTCCCGCCAGAAGCCGCGGCGACAAGCTGGGAAGTTCTCGGTGAGTACGGAAACATGTCGAGCGTCTCACTGATCTTCGTGCTCGAACGGATCGCCGCTCAGACCGAGGCGACCGAGCCGATCTCGACGGGCGTCGCGTTCTCGTTCGCGCCGGGAGTCACGATCGAGGGATTCGTCTTCGACGTCGTTCACCGGTGATCACGTCGCTACTGCCTGAGCAGTTCGATCCGCATCGCCGCGAGCGGAAGCAACGCTCCTCCGGCATTGATCGCCAGATGCAGCAACGCGGGCGCGGTCGCGCTGCCGGTGTGCCTGCGCAACGCGCTGAAGACCAGACCGGCGAGCGTGGTGAGCGCGACCGTTCCCGGCACCGATTCGCCGGTGACCTGCGCCGGGCGGATGTGGCACAGCCCGAAGCCGAGCGCACCCACCGCCGCGGCGACGCGCGGTTCGGCGACCTCGTCGAGCAGCGGATCGAGCGTGCCCCGGAACACTGTTTCCTCGGCCAGCACCGTGCCCACCGGGATGTGCAAGGCGATCCATTCGAGCGTCGACGTCTCGGGTACCCGCTCGGCGACCTCGAGCGGTAGCCGCCGCAACGCCGGAATAGCGAGCGCGACACCATAACCGGCGAACACCAGCGCGGCACTGCCCGCACCCCATCGGAATCCCTTGGCCGACAGCCAGTTCGGCCGCCCATCGAACACCGCCGTGTACCCCGCCGCGAATACGATGCTCGCCAGGGTGCGCCCGCGCAACGGAAGATCGAGACCAGGCAGCACCCGATTACTCCACAGCAGCGGTAGTCCCAGCGCAGCCACGGTCCGCACTCGTCGCCACGGACCGGGCGCGCGCGTCCCTGCGCGACGCGCGGTGTACGTCGCGGCCCGCTTCGCGCGAGGACCTTCCACGGATTCCAGCGTCACCACGAACGGCACGCCGGCCAGGCCTTCCACTCCGCGAGGCGCGGTGCGTACCGAGAGGACAGTCGGGCCCCGCATCACTTGACCGCTCGCTCGTACTCGTCCGCGGATTCCAGTGCGGCACGAATACTTTCGACGACTTCGGCACTGACCCCCGGCGGCTCGGCCACGGCCAGCCAGCCGTCGAGCACCAGCGACCCGTACCGATGTCCATGCCCGTCGACAACCCCTTGCGCATTCGTGAGATCAGCCGTGACCTGCCAGAACGTCACGAACGGCGCCCACCGCATCTGCGTCGACACATCGGGGCCGCGCGGCTCGCTCAGCCAATCCGGCTGGGTGAAGATCAGGTCGGCCGACCACCACACGATCGGATCGGACGGGAGCTGCAGGTAGGCGATGCGCGGCTCGCGCCACAGCTCCGCGGACCCCAGATCCCCTGCGTCGTCGGCGAATCGGACGACCAGCCCGTCGGCATAGACCGGCGCCACCTCGGGCGACCCGGGATCACGCCGGTCGACGAACTGCCGCCACAGCCGATTCGAGTTCGGCGGCCCCACCCACAGCGCACCGTCCACCTTCTCGCGCAGATCGGCGAGCCCGTCGAAGGCCTCCTCGGAGCCCTGCGAACCCAGGCTCTCCCCGTACACGAACAGTTTCGGCCGCTGCCCCTCCGGCTGGGCCAGCCACCGCTGATACACCGCGTCGAACAGTTCCCGGCTGGCCGCGGCCGCCTTCTCGCGGTCGGACAGGAACGACAGCACGCTGGGCAGATACGAGTACTGGGTGGCCACGATGGCCGTATCGCCCCCGTAGAGGTATTCGATCGCGCCCGCCGCCATCGAGTTGACCCAGCCGGTGCCGGTGGTGGTCACCACCACCATGGCCTCGCGTTCGAAGGCCTTCGTCCGTTCCAGCTCGTCGACGGCCAGCTGCGCCGCGGTCTGCGCACCGGTCACCGACTCCAACCCGACATAGGCCCGAATCGGTTCCCGCGCGGTCTTTCCCGTCACCTCGGTGATGTCGTCGGCGCTGGGCCCGTTCGACACGAACCACCGTCCCTCGAAGCCGAGGGTCTCCCACGGCGCGAGCGAAGCTGGACTGCCCGAGCGCTCCGGTTTCGCGGGCTGTACCGCGAACTCCGACACCCGGTCGTTGCGCACACTGAACGCGGAGTTGGCCACGGCGAAGAACGCCCGCGAGGCCACACCATTGAAGATCGTCACCGCCAGCACGACGAGAACCAGCGCACCGGCGGCGGGCGCGAGTTCACGCGGCACCCGCACCCAGCGATTGAGCTGGCGGGCCAGCACGAGCACCAGCACCCGCACGGTCCGGTAGGCGGCGACCACGGCGACCCCGACGGCCACGCTGAGCAGCCCGGTCCGCAGGTAGGCGGGCGTGGTGGTACCCGCCATCCCCATCAGCGAGGTGAGCTCGCGCTGCCAGCGCGCCGACTGCACCAGCATCACCGCTGCGACCAGCGCGCACACGACCAGCACGGTCGCCTTGATCCCATACCGCAGCCGGTCCGAGGGGCTGGGAATCGGGATCCGCGCCCGCGCCCAGCGCCGGAACGCCCACTCGAGCACGCACCCGAGCCCGTAGCCGATGGCGGCGTTGATCCCGCTGATCAGGCCCTGGAACAGCCAGTCGCGCGGCACCAGCGACGGCGTCACCGACAGCGCGAAGAACAGCGTCGCCAGGACCAGACCGGGGTAGTTGAGGTCGACGATGTCCTCGACACGGCGCAGCAGCCCGGCGCCGCGCGTACGCAGCGTCGCGAGGGTCGAGCCTGTCGCGGACACCAAACCAGTATGGCTGGCCGGTTTCGGCGCAGCGGGGTGTTGTGGATGGCGGGTCGGTCACTTCCGGCGCGTTCGGCAACTACCCACCGCACTCGAGTAGTTTCACGCGCCCGTGCCGATCACCCGGTCAGCATGCTTATTCCTATGAGCACACCCAATGCCAAGCCGAAGAACACCTCGGCCTACATGGCCCAGGCAGCGATCGCGTTCGCCGTCAGCCTGTTCGGGACCGGTGCCGGAATCGCCTATCTGCCGCTGGACGGCTGGCAGCGCGCGTTCCTGGCGATGTCGGGCCTGTTCCTGGTGACCAGCTGCTTCACTCTCGCCAAGGTCGTGCGCGACCAGCAGGAGACCCAGTCACTGATCGGCCGGATCGATGAGGCGCGGCTGGAACAGCTGATCGCCGAACACAATCCGTTCAAATCGGTGTCCTGATCGGATCGGGCCGGCGCCGATCGAGGGGTTCGGCGCCGCCCGGTCTATTTCAGCTGATGTTCGGTGGCCGCGGACTCGATGAGGAAAGTCTTGATCCGTTCGGCCAATTCTGGTGTGTAGTCCGGTGGTTGGGCCACCGCGGCCCACGCGTCGGGCACCACGTTGCCGTAGTTGTGCCCGTGCCCGTTCGACACCGTCTGCGCGCGGGGCAGATCCGCGGCGACCTGCCAGAACGTGACGATCGGATACCACGACATCGCCGGTGACACATCGGGTCCACGCTTCTCGGTCAGCCAGTCGGGTTCGGAGAACAGCAGATCCGGCGACCACCACACCACCGGATCGGACGCGTGCTGCAGATAGACGATGCGCGGGTCGGTCCAGTTGTCCGACGGCCTGGCCAGCTGATCGGCGCTCGCGGCGAACCGCACCGAGAGCCCGTCGGCGTAGATCGGGGCGATCTCCTCGGTGCCGGGGTCGCGCCTGCGCACGAATTCCGACCAGAGCCGGTTGGAGTTGGGCGGGCCGACCCAGAGCACGCCGTCGGCGCGATTGCGGATATCGGCCAGCCCGGAGAACGCGCCCTCCGATCCCTGCGAGCCGAGGCTCTCGCCGTAGACGAGCAGCTTGGGCCTGGCGTCTTCGGACAGCGCGACCCACCGCTCGTACACCTTGTCGAACAGCAGGCGGCCCATGGTCATCGACTTGTCCCGGTCGGACAGGAACGACAGGGCACTGGGCAGATACGAGTACTGGGTCGCCACCAGCGCGCTGTCGCCGCCGTACATCAGCTCGACCGACTCCGCGCTGGTCGAATCGACCCAGCCGGTGCCGGTGGTGCTGATCACCACCAGCACTTCGCGTTCGAAGGCCTTGGTGCGCTCGAGTTCGGCGACGGCCAGATCGGTCTGCGCCTCGAACCCGTCGGCCGATTCCAGCCCGGCGTAGACCCGGATCGGTTCGCGCGCGGGCTTTCCGGTGACCTGCCCGATCGCCAGCGCGGTCGGCGCGTTGGACACGAACCACCGGCCCTCCGAACCGAGGGTGTCCCACTTCGCCAATGACTCCGGGCTGCCGGAACGTTCGGGCAGCGTCGGCTGGATCGCGTGCGCCGAGGTGTGGCTGTTGCGGGCGCTGAACGCCGAATTCGCCACGGTGAAGAAGGTTTTCGCCAGCACGCCGTTGAACAGCAGCACCGCGGCCACGATCACGATGACCACGCCGAGCGGCCGCGCGACCGAGGCGGGAATCCGGACCCACTGGTTCAGCCCGCGCGCCACGGCCCGCACCAGCCTGACCACGCCGCGCGAGATCCAGATCAGCAACCCGACCACCACCGCGCCGACCAGCACGGTGCGCGGATATCCCGAGCCGGACACCGGTTCCATCCCCATCAGATCGGTGATCTGGCGCTGCCAGTGCGCCGACTGGATGCTCAGCAGGATCGCGAAGATCAGGCAGACCACCACGATCACGGACTTCACCGCGATGAGTGTCCAGCTCGGACGCCGCGCCCAGCGCGCGGTGATCTGCTCCGGCAGGGCGATTCTCGGCACGACCCACCGGCGCCAGGCCCAGGCCAGCGCGCAGCCGAGGCCGTAACCGATCGTCGCGTTGATGCCGCTGACCAGGCCCTGGAAGAACCAGTCACGCGGCAGCAGCGAGGGTGTCAGCGACCAGCCGAAGAACACGGTGGCCACGACGAGCCCGGTGTAGTTCGGATGAAAAAACCTCTCCGCCACGTGGATTCCACGGACGAAGAGGTTCTCATGAACGGCGGGCGTGGTAGTCGAGCTCGTGTCCTCGATGATCAAGCTCGACTCCTCGTCCCGGTGAATCAGGCGGTGTGCGCTCCGAACAGCTTAGGCAGGGTGCCCTCGAACGCCTCGCGCAATTCGGCGAGTGTCACCGAGAACTGACCCTGCACCTCGATCGAATCCGAGCCCTGGTCGACAACGCCGATGCGCACCCACGGCAGCTCCCGCGCGTCGCACATCTTGGTGAAGCGGGTCTCCTCCGAGCGCGGCACGGCGACGAGCACGCGGCCCGCCGACTCCGAGAACAGCTCGACGAACGGGTCCGAACCCTCGGGAAGCACGATGCGGCAACCGGTCTCGCCCGCCAGCGCGGCCTCGACGACGGTCTGCGCCAGGCCACCCTCGGACAGGTCGTGCGCGGCGGAGATCATGCCGTCGCGCGAACCCGAGGTGAGCACCTCCGAGAGCAGCTGCTCGCGGGCGAAGTCGACCTTCGGAGGCACGCCACCGAGGTGGTCGTGCACGACCTGCGACCAGATCGAGCCGTCCAGCTCGTCGCGGGTCTCGCCGAGCAGGATCAGCGACTCGCCCGGCTCGAGGCCCAGGCCGGTCGGGATGCGGCGGTGCACATCGTCGATGACGCCGAGTACGCCGACCACCGGGGTGGGCAGGATGGCGTCCTTGCCGGTCTGGTTGTAGAAGCTGACATTGCCGCCGGTCACCGGAATGCCAAGGGCCGCACAGCCGTCCGCGAGACCGCGCACGGCCTGCTGGAACTGCCACATCACGCCCGGGTCCTCCGGCGAACCGAAGTTCAGGCAGTTGGTGACGGCCTTCGGGGTGGCGCCGGTGGTGGCGACGTTGCGGAAGGCCTCGGCCAGCGCCAGCTGAGCGCCGGTGTACGGGTCGAGCTTGGTGTAGCGGCCCGAGGCGTCGGTGGCCAGCGCGATGCCGCGGCCGGACTCCTCGTCGATGCGCACGACACCGGCGTCGGCGTGCTCGGCCAGCACGGTGTTGCCGCGCACGTAGCGGTCGTACTGCTCGGTGATCCACTTGCGGCTGCACAGCTGCGGGCTGGCGATCATCGTCAGCAGGGTTTCGCGCAGCTCGTCGGCCGTCTTGGGCCGGGTGAGGTTCGCGGTGGTGTCGGCGATCAGCGCGTCCTGGGTGTCGGGACGCTGCACCGGGCGCTCGTAGACCGGGCCCTCGTGGGCGACGGTGCGCGGCGGCACGTCGACGACGGTCTCGCCGTGCCAGGTGATGACGAGGTGGTCGCCGTCGGTGACCTCACCGATGACGGTCGCCAGCACGTCGTGGCGCTTGCAGACGGCCATGAAGGCATCCACGTTCTCGGGGGTGACGACCGCGCACATGCGCTCCTGCGACTCGCTCGACAGGATCTCGGCGGGGGTCATGTGCTTGGCGCGCAGCGGGACCTTGGTCAGGTCGATGTGCATGCCGCCGTCGCCGGCCGCGGCCAGCTCGGACGTCGCGCAGGACAGCCCGGCGCCGCCGAGGTCCTGGATACCGACGACGAGTCCGGCCTTGTACAGGTCCAGACAGCACTCGATGAGCACCTTCTCGGTGAACGGGTCACCGACCTGCACGGCGGGCAGCTTCTTGCGGCCGGTGCCGGTCTCCTCGCCGGAGAAGGTGTCCGAGGCGAGCACGGAGACGCCGCCGATGCCGTCGAGGCCGGTGCGCGCGCCGAACAGGATGATCTTGTTGCCCGCGCCGGAGGCGAAGGCCAGGTGCAGGTCTTCCACACGCATGGCGCCCGCGCACAGCGCGTTCACCAGCGGGTTGCCCTGGTAGGAGGCGTCGAAGACGGTCTCGCCGCCGACATTCGGCAGGCCGAGGGAGTTGCCGTAGCCGCCGACGCCGCGCACGACGCCGTCGACAACGCGACGGGTGTCGGCCGCGTCGGCCGCGCCGAAGCGCAGCTGGTCCATGACCGCGATCGGGCGCGCGCCCATCGCCATGATGTCGCGCACGATGCCGCCGACGCCGGTGGCCGCGCCCTGGTACGGCTCGACGTAGGACGGGTGGTTGTGGCTCTCGACCTTGAAGGTGACCGCCCAGCCGTCGCCGATGTCGACCACACCGGCGTTCTCGCCGATGCCGGCCAGCATGGAGGCCTTCATCTCGGGAGTGGTCGTCTCACCGAAGTAGCGCAGATGCACCTTGGAGGACTTGTAGGAGCAGTGCTCGCTCCACATCACGGAGTACATCGCCAGTTCGGCGTCGGTGGGCCTGCGGCCCAGAATCTCCTTGATGCGGGCGTACTCGTCGTCTTTGAGACCGAGTTCCTTGTACGGCTGCGGAGCATCCGGGGTGGCTGCGGCGGTAGCGACGGTGTCGACCTGCAGTGTCACGGGAGACCAGGGTCCTTTCGGCCGGGGGAACTTGACTCCAGAGTCTAATGGTTAGTACCGGAGCGGCTTCGCCCCGCACTGCCCACTGGTGACCGACCTCGCACCCGGCCTGATCACACCTGTGCTTCGGGCGGGTCCGCACCCGTTAGTCTGACGCCGTGAACGAGAGTCCGGGGGTTGCCGAGCAGGTCGAGCCGCCTGTTCCCGCGCGGGACGCGGCGCCGAGTTCCACTCCTGCCGGGCCGTCGGCGAACCCACCGCACCCGGTCGACCGTGACCGGCAGCGCAAGTGGCTGGCCGCATCGATCGGATTGTTCGTCTTCTCCGCCGCGGTCGCGTTGCTCGCGCACTGGTGGCACGGGTTCATCGACCTGCAGGTTTACCGCAACGGCGCCCGCGTCTGGCTCGACGGCGGCGACCTGTACGGGCCGATGCCGCCGGTCTACGGGCTCGGCCTGCCGTTCACCTATCCCCCGCTCGCCGCGGCGTTCTTCGTGCCGCTGGCGTTGATGCCGCTGGTGGTCGCCGAGATCGCCGTGCTGGTGACCTCGCTGGTGAGCCTGGGTATCGCGCTGTGGCTGGTGCTCGTTCGCATCCGTCCCGAGCTCGACCGGATCTCGGTGCTCACCGTCGTGATCGCCGGGCTCGGTCTGGCCCAGTTCCTCGAGCCGGTGCGCCAGACGTTCAACTTCGGCCAGATCAATCTGATCCTGATGGCCGCGGTCGCCATCGACGTCCTGGTCCGCAAGCCGTTCTGGCCGCGCGGGATGCTGATCGGCATCACGGTGTCGATCAAGCTGATTCCGGCCGGCTATCTGCTGTATTTCCTGGTGCGGCGGGACTGGAAGGCCGCGGCCACCCTGGTCACCTCGGCGGCGGGCGCGGTGGGCGTCGGCTTCCTGCTGTTCCCGAGCGATTCGGTCCAATACTGGTTCCACACCGTCACCGACACCGGCCGCATCGGCACCCCGTACTTCGCGGGCAACCAGTCGATCAAGGGCACGCTGTTCCGGCTCGGCATGGACGAATCGGTGGCCACCGGGCTGTGGATCGCACTGTCGGTGCTGACGGTGGCGCTGGCCGCGGTGTGGATGTACCGGCTCATCGGCGCGGGCAAGGACGTCGCCGCACTGCTGGTCAACGCCGCTGCCGTGCTGCTCGTCTCGCCGGTGTCGTGGTCGCATCACTGGGTGTGGGTGGCGCCGGCCCTGGTCGTCGCCGTCGACCAGGTCACGCGCCGCCGCTCCCGCGTGTTCACCGCCGTCGTCGCGCTGTTCACGGTGATGTTCATCGTCGGCCCGCAGTGGGTCCTGCCGCATTCCAACGGCAAGGAACTCGGCTGGGCCTGGTGGCAGCAGATCATCGGCGCCAGCTACGTGTGGACCACCTTCGCGGTGATCGTGTACGCGGTGATCACTTATCGGCCTACCCCTCAGTCGAGGGCAGCCGGCGTCAAGAAGGCAGCCAGCGCCGAGGCGTAGGCGGGAACATCGGCCGCGCCCATGAGTTCTCGGCACGAGTGCATGGCCAGCTGTGGTGCGCCGATATCGACGGTGGACATGCCCGTGCGGGCCGCGGTCATCGGGCCGATGGTCGAACCGCACGGCAGGTCGGCACGGTGGACGTAGCGCTGCAACGGAACATCGGCCTGCGCGCAGGCCAGCGCGAAGGCGCCCGCCCCGGCCGCGTCGGTGGCGTAGCGCAGGTTCTGGTTGACCTTGAGCACCGGCCCGCCGCCGACCTCGATGCGGTGCGCGGGTTCGTGCCGGTCCGGGTAGTTCGGGTGCGTCGCGTGCGCCATGTCACCGCAGGCGAGCACCCAACCTCCCAGCGCGCGAAGGTAAACCCCTCGCC
>NZ_JBHXMY010000197.1:0-2671 GCF_042720195.1 Nocardia sp. NPDC058497
GAATGGATATACCAGTACAGGACCCGGTCGCGGTGCAGGTCGTCGTCGAAGCGGCCGCCGTTGAGGAACAGCAGCCTGGTCACCACGGGAATCGCGTAGCGCCCCATGAGGACTCGATCGTGGTCGAGGCCGAGGCGGCCCGCCACGGTGTCGAGGAAGGTGTCGACCTGGGTCGTCGTGGCGGTCAGTGCCTGCTCGAACTCCGCGGGCGACAGGTCGCCGAGCGCGTCGAAGTGCGCGCGGCCGTTGCCGACGGCGATCACGTTGCGCAGCAACCAGTCCAGGGTGAAGGTGTAGCCGTCCTTGTCCCAGCGGATCAGGTGGTCGCGCAGGTTGCCGCGGGCCTGCGGCCACTGCGCGCACAGGGTCGCCAGCGCCAGGTCGCCCTTGGACAGTTTGGTGCCGCCGGAGTTGACCCGGTTGAAGATGTCGACGACCTCGTCGACGGTGCGATCGGAGCCGGTGATGGTCTCGACGTTGAACTCGCGGTGGGTGATCTCGCGCAGCTTGTTCAACCGGTCGAGGTAGGCGGCGAGGGTTTCCTGCGGGACGTCGGTGAACCGGGGCAGGTAGTGCACCGGGCCGTGTGCGAACAGTTCGGTGACATCGATCCAGGTCGGCGCGGTGTCGCGGCCGGGGATCTGGAACTCGAAAACCTCACGGTCGACGTCGAAATGGAGTCCGGTGAACGCGACGGCGTCGCCCTCGAAGAACGACGGCGCACGGCCACGCAGGATGCCGTAGAGCGTGGTGATCCGCTGCTGACCGTCGAGCAGCAGCTGCCGCAGTCCCGACCCGCCCGCCCCGCCGCGCACGGCGATGTCCTCGGAACCGGTTTCCCACACCAGGAGTCCGCCGACCGGATACCCGAGATACAGCGACCGCATGAGCCCGCGCACCTGGTCCCTGTTCCACACGTAACCGCGCTGGAATTCCGGCAGCAGCACCGCTCCGGAGTCGATCTGGTCGAGCAGGGAGGACAGACGTGTCACGGCAGCCTTTCGATCGCGATCCGGTAGCGCAGGCGCTCCATCGTTGCACGGATCGTACCGACAAACACCGACGCGCCAGCGGCCGAACAGGACTCGCGGGTGGATGCTTCGCGCTAGCGCGTATCCGTCACCGCGGCACGGAACGCGTCGGAGGCGTAGAACGGCGCCAGCCTGCGCCGGACCACGGTGTCGAGATAGCCACGCTCGTCGAGCTTTCCGAGCACGGAGGGACCGAAACGCAGTGCCTCCTCGATCATGTCCTCGCGCCCGATGCCGAGCTCGGCGAGCAGCTCGGCCAGTGGGGTGTCGCCGTACTTGTCGAAGACGTGATCGATGCCCTCGTCCAGCAGCGCGTGGAAGTAGTCGGTGTCGCGGAAGGTGCGCCAGAACTCGAAGGTGAGGACGACGGCGTCTTCCACATCGTCGGCCGAGACCAGCTCGCGGAAGGAGCCGACCGCGTCGCCGGTGTGCTTGCGCCAGGTCTCGCGCGCCGCGTCCAGCAGGACGTCGTCGGCGTCGTCGCGATTGCCGCGCAACACGAATCGCGCGCCGGTGCGGGTGAGGCGGCCGAGGCCGTTCTCGATCGCGGGCAGCGCGGGCTCGGCCAGCCGGGCCAGCGCGCCGCGCAGTGACCGCGCCAGCCCGCCGCCGTCGGCGTGCATGCGGTCGTCGACCGCGGTGACGACAGCGCGCTGCACGGCTTCGACGCAGGCGTCGACGGTGACCGGGCTGTTGAGCACCAGCCGCACCAGCCGGTGTGAGACCTCCATGTCGGCCACGGCCGAGACCAGTTCGTCGAAGCGGCGGTTGTCCACGACGTCACCGACGGGGGTCTCGTCCTGGGCGCGGTGGTTGTACAGCCGGGCCGCGATCTCGCCGACGAGTTCGGGGATCGCGCCCTCGACCGGGATCTGCACCGCGTACTTGTGCGCGACGTCCTTGATCTGGTCGCGCGTGACGGCCTCGGCCAGTGTCAGTTCCTGCGCCTCGGCGAGCAGGCCGTCCACCTCGTCGACGACGAGCTCGCGGAAACCCGTCGGCTGCAGCAGCTGGTCCTTGGTGAATGCGACGTGCGCGTCGAGCACCCGTAAGGCCAGGTCGACGTGTCCGGAGCGCTCATCGTTCGTCTCACCCATGTCGCCCAGATTGGCATACCGCGCGCCGATGTGTGACCTCGGCGCGCACAACCGCGATCCCCGGCTCCGACACGCCGCGTGTCGCCGCAGACTCCGCCCAGATCACGGTGTGATCAAGCCGTGCGCGCAGTTTGTCGATGAGTATGGCATACTAGGCAGCTGAGACTGGGCTGATCACAGAGATCGCCATGGCTCATCTACGGAAAAGACTTTTAAACACCATGACTCAAGGCACTGTTAAGTGGTTCAACGGCGAGAAGGGCTTCGGCTTCATCGCCCAAGACGGAGGCGGCCCCGACGTCTTCGTGCATTACTCCGCCATCGGCGGCTCGGGCTTCAAGTCCCTCGAAGAGGGTCAGCGGGTGGAGTTCGAGGTCGGCCAGGGCCAGAAGGGCCCGCAGGCCCAGGACGTCCGCGCCATCTGATTTCAGCGTGAGCTAGGAAGGGGCGCCGCCCCCGAGGGGGTGGGGGGTGAGTGTGGGCCCGCCCCAGGCAAACCCACCCCCCCCCACGCTCGGCGGGCGGGGGGTGGGGGTGTGTGTG
>NZ_JBHXMY010000197.1:2681-9984 GCF_042720195.1 Nocardia sp. NPDC058497
TCCCTCACACTCCCAAAATATCTTTCACTCTGTCCACACCCCCCCCCCCCCACCGGGGGGGCGCGCCCTTTCTCATGCCCTCATCCCCCGAAGACCCGCTCCACCACCGCTTTCGCGCGACGGGTGATGCGCATGTAGTTGTCGAGGAACTCGCTGCCGTCGTCGGTGGGCCAGCCCGCCACGCGCGCGACCGCCGACAACAGCCTGCCCGGACCGGGCAGCTGATCGGTGGGCTTGCCCTTCACCAGCACAAGGGCATTGCGGGCCGCGGTGGCGGTGATCCACGATTCACGCAGCAGCGCAACGTCTTCGGGCTCCAGGATGCCTTCGGCCTCGATGACGTCGAGCGATTGCAGCGTCGAGGTGTTGTGCAGGGCGGGCACCTCGTGGGCGTGGCGCAACTGCAGTAGCTGCACGGTCCATTCGATGTCGGCGAGGCCGCCGCGACCCAGTTTGGTGTGCGTGGCGGGGTTGGCGCCCCTCGGCAGCCGCTCGGCGTCGACGCGGGCCTTGATGCGGCGGATCTCGCGGACCGCGTCGGCCGACACCCCACCCGCCGGGTACCGGATCGGGTCGATGACGTGCAGGAATCGCACGCCAAGGTCCTGATCGCCCGCCACCTGGTGCGCGCGCAGCAGCGCCTGTACCTCCCACGGCTGGGCCCATTGGTCGTAGTAGGCCTGATAGGCCGCCAAGGTGCGGACGAGGGCGCCGTTGCGTCCCTCGGGCCGCAATCCGGCGTCGACCTGCAGCGGCGGATCGGTGCTCGGCGCACCCAGCAGTCGCTGCACCTTCTCGGCGATGCCGACGGCCCACTTCACGGCGGTGGTCTCGTCCTCGCCGGGTCGCGGGTCGCAGACGAACAGCACATCGGCGTCGGAGCCGTAGCCGAGCTCCATGCCGCCGAGCCTGCCCATGCCGATCACCGCGAGGTCGGCGGGCGCGGGTGCGCCCCGCTCGGCCTCGGAGGCCCGGATGACCGCGCCGAGCGAGGCCTCGAGCACCGCCACCCACACCGAGGACAGCGCGGCGCACACCTGCGGCACGTCGAGCATGCCGAGCAGATCGGCCGAGGCGACGCGCGCCAGTTCGTGCCTGCGCAGCGAACGGGCAGCCGCGACAGCGCGATTCGGGTCGTCGTAGCGGGCCGCGGCGGTCTGGATGCCGCGGGCGACGTCCTCCGGTTGCGGGCCGAGCAGCTGCGGGCCGCCCGGTCCGTCGGCGTACATGCGAATCGTTTCGGGGGCGTTGATCAGCAGGTCGGGCAGGTATTCCGAGGAGCCGAGCACGATCATCAGGCGCTGGGCGATGGCCCCTTCGTCGCGCAGTTCGCGCAGGAACCAGATCTGGTCGTCGAGGCCCTCGGAGACCCGGCGGTACGCGAGCAGGCCCGCGTCGGGATTCGGTGTGTCGCCGAGCCATTCGAGCAGGGTCGGCAGCAGCAGTGCCTGGATGCGGCCCTTGCGCGAGACACCGCCGGTGAGCGCCTTGAGGTGCCCGAGCGCGTTGGCGGGGGCGCCGTAGCCGAGGGCGGCGAGCTGGCGGACGGCGGCGTCGGGGCTCAACCGCAGCGCGTCGGAGTCGAGCCGGGCGACCGCATCGAGCAGCGGACGGTAGAACAGCTTGGCGTGCAGGCGCCGCACCCGCAGGGAATTGCGGCGGATGTCGGTCTCGAGCACGCCGACCGCGTCCTGGCGGCCGTCCGGGCGGATGTGGGCGGCGCGGGCCAGCCAGCGCATGCCCTCCTCGTCGTCGGCGGCGGGCAGGGTGTGGGTGCGCTTGAGCCGCTGCAACTGCAGGCGGTGCTCGAGCAGACGCAGGAATTCGTAGGAGGCGGTGAGGTTGGCGGCGTCGTCACGGCCGACGTACCCGCCCGCCGCCAGCGCGGTGAGCGCCTCGACGGTGTTGGTGGCGTGCAGCGAATCGTCGACCCGCCCGTGCACCAATTGCAGGAGTTGCACGGCGAATTCGACATCGCGCAGGCTGCCCGCGCCGAGTTTGAGTTCGCGCTCGCGCAGGTCGGCGGGGACCAGGTCTTCCACCCGGCGGCGCATCGCCTGCACGTCGGCGACGAAGTCGGGGCGTTCCGAGGCGGTCCACACCATCGGCATCAGCGCGTCGCGGTACTGCTGTCCGAGCTCCAGATCGCCGGTCATCGGCCGGTTCTTCAGCAGTGCCTGGAACTCCCAGGTGCGGGCCCAGCGCTTGTAGTAGGCGAGGTGGGAGTCGAGCGTGCGCACCAGCGCGCCCGCCTTGCCCTCGGGACGCAGCGCGGCGTCGACCTCGAAGAAGGCCGAGCTGGCGACGCTCATCATCTCCGCCGCCAGCCGGGTGGCGGTCGCGTCGGCCGGTTCGGCGACGAACACCACGTCGACGTCGCTGACGTAGTTCAGTTCGCGCGCACCGCATTTGCCCATCGCGAGCACCGCCAGGCGCACCGGCAGCGGACCGTTCTTGCACACCCGCGCGACGGCGACCGACAGTGCCGCGGTGAGTGCGGCGTCGGCCAGATCCGACAGGTGCCTGCCGACCACCTGATACGGCGGCACCGGCTCGTTCTCGACGGTGGAGGCCAGGTCGACCGCCGCCAGCAGCATCAGCTGATCGCGATACCTGCCGCGCAGCAACGCGATCGCCTCCGGCCCGGCGATCCCGGCCCGGAACAGCATCGGCCCGGCATTGGGCCCGGTCTCGGGTGTCGCGTCGACCGCGTCGAGCAGGTCGGCGATCAGCTCGTCGCGTTCGGGAATCCGGTTCTCTCGCAGGATCTTCCACGCGGTGGGCGCGGCGACGAGATGGTCACCGAACGCGGTCGACGAGCCGAGCAGCCCGAACAGCCTGCCGCGCAGCGTGGTGTCGGAGCGGATCACCGAATCCAGTTCGGCCCAGTCGTTTCCGAGCGACTCGCGCAGCCGCACGAGGGTTGACAGCGCCAGGTCGGCATCGGGGGAACGCGACAGCGCCCAGAGCACGGGCACGCCGTCGACATTGTCCCAGCCGAGCTGGTGCAGGGAATCCGCCGCGGTGGGCTCGAGCAAGCCGAGCCTGCCGACGCCGGGAACAGCGGAGCGGGCAGTCGGTGGCCGGACCATGTCCTAAAAGTACAGGGTCCCGGCATCGACTGCGTCACGCCCGGCGCGCCGGACGTGTGTCACAGGCTGAGGTATTCCTCGAGCTCCCACGGCGTCACCTGGCCGCGGTAATCGGCCCATTCCCGGCGCTTGTTGCGCAGGAAGAAGTCGAAGACGTGCTCTCCGAGCGTCTCGGCGACCAGCTCCGATCGCTCCATCGCCTGCAGCGCCTCGTCGAGGGTGCCTGGCAGCGAGCGGAAGCCCATGGCGCGACGCTCGGCGTCGGTCAGCGCCCACACGTCATCCTCGGCCTCGGGCGGCAGGTTGTAGCCCTTCTCGATGCCGCGCAGACCGGCAGCGAGCAGCACCGCGAAGGTCAGGTACGGGTTGCAGGCCGAATCTGGGCTGCGGATCTCGACGCGTCGCGACGAGGACTTGTTCGGCGTGTACATCGGCACGCGCACCAGTGCGGAGCGGTTGGATCGGCCCCAGGAGGCCGCCGTCGGCGCCTCGCCACCGTGGATGAGTCGCTTGTAGGAGTTCACCCACTGGTTGCTGATCGCGCTGATCTCGGGGGCGTGCTCGAGGATGCCGGCGATGAACGAGCGCGCCGTCGAGGACAGGTTCTCCGGGTCGTCGGCGTCGGCGAAGGCGTTGGACTCGCCCTCGAACAGGCTCATGTGGGTGTGCATGGCCGAGCCCGGGTACTTGGCGAACGGCTTGGGCATGAACGTGGCGCGCACGCCCTCGTCGATCGCGACCTCCTTGATGAGGTAGCGGAAGGTCATCACGTTGTCGGCCATCGACAGCGCGTCGGCGTAGCGCAGGTCGATCTCCTGCTGACCGGGGGCGCCCTCGTGGTGGCTGAACTCCACCGAGATGCCCATCGACTCGAGCGCGTCGATGGCGTGGCGGCGGAAGTTGGGGGCCGAGTCGTGCACGGCCTGGTCGAAGAAGCCGCCGTTGTCGGCGGGCACCGGCTCGCCGTTGCGCAGGCCGTTCTCCAGCAGGAAGAATTCGATCTCGGGGTGCACGTAGCAGCTGAAGCCGACGTCGGCGGCCTTGTTGAGCTGACGGCGCAGCACGTGGCGCGGGTCGGCCCACGACGGCGAACCGTCGGGCATGGTGATGTCGCAGAACATGCGGGCGGAATGCTGATGGCCCTTGGAGGTGGCCCAGGGCAGCACCTGGAAGGTCGACGGATCGGGCCGCGCGACCATGTCCGCCTCGGACACGCGCGCGAAGCCTTCGATGGCCGAACCGTCGAAGCCGATGCCCTCTTCGAAAGCGCCCTCCAGCTCGGCGGGCGCGATGGCGACGGACTTCAGATAGCCCAGCACGTCGGTGAACCAGAGACGCACGAAGCGGATGTCCCGCTCTTCGAGCGTCCGCAGCACGAATTCCTTCTGGCGATCCATACCGGCGAGCGTAAGCACCTGGCGTTAAATCCGTGTTACATACACGCTCGCGTTGTGCGATCTCGTCACATCCTTCGCACAACTCACCGGGCCTGACGGGGCGCGGTGCGCCGCGGTACCGATCAGCAGGTGAGGCCGGCGCCGGGCGCGGCGAGGTCGACCAGATAGTTGATCACCGCGTCGTCGACACAGCGGTCGCCCGCGACCAGGGCCGCGGTGTGCCGATTGCCGCGGAAGGTGATCAGCTCGGCGCCCAGCTGCGCGGCCAGGTCGACACCGGCCTGGTACGGCGTCGCGGGGTCGTCGGTGGTGGAGACGACGACCGTGGTCGGCAGGCCCGGCGCCGACACCCGGTGCGGTGTGCTGGTGTTGGGCACCGGCCAGGCGGCGCACAGTTCCAGCGGTGCGGCGCCGGTGCCCTTGCCGTCGTCGAGGAAGGGCGCTGCCTTGCGGTACTCGGTGTCCTGGCGGGCGACGACCGCGGGATCGGTGATCCGGGGATCGTCGACGCAGCGGATGGCGTTGAAGGCGTCCTGGATGTTGGCGTAGGTGCCGTCCTCGCGGCGGCCGTCGTACATGTCGGCCAGCTGCAGCAGGGTGTCGCCGCGTCCGTCGCGCAGTTCGGTCAGGCCCTCGCTGAGGATGCTCCACAGGTCGTCGGAGTAGAGGGCCTGCTGGACGCCGGTGATCGCGTCGTTGTAGCTGAGCCCGCGCGGGTCGGTCGTCGCGGCGGGTGTGGTCTCCAGCGGGGCGACCAGTGCGCGGAACCGGGCCACCGACCGGTCCGGATCGGTGCCGAGCGGGCAGTCTGCGCTCTGCGCGCACTCGGCGGCGTAGGCGTTGAACACGCCTTGGAATCCCGCGGCCTGGCGCAGCGATTCCTGCACCGGGTCCTGTGAGGAGTCCACCGCGCCGTCGAGCACGAGGGCGCGCACGTTCTGCGGGAACTTCTCGGCGTAGGCCGAGCCGAGCCGGGTGCCGTAGGAGTAGCCGAGGTAGCTCAGCTTCGGATCGCCGAGCACCGCGCGCATCACATCCATGTCCTGGACGACCTCGCGGGTGCCGACATGGGTGAGCAGCTCGGTGCCGCTGCGCTCGACACAGCGGTCGGCGTACTCCCGGTTGTCGGCCTCGGCCTCGGCGATGCCCGCCGGGGTGTTGTCGGTCGGCGGCTCCGCGCGTTCGGCGTCGGCCTGCTGCGGGGTCAGGCACACGATCGCGGGCAGCGAGGACCCGACGCCGCGCGGATCGAAGCCGACCCGGTCGAACCTGTCGGCCAATTCGGTGCGGTTGCCGACGGTGACCATCGACAACCCGGAGACGCCGGGTCCACCGGGGTTCATCAGCAGCGAGCCGATCTTGGCGCCGGTGGCCGGAATCCGCGACAGCGCGATCTGGGCGGTCGGGCCGTCCGGGCGGGCGTAGTCGACGGGCACGGTGATCCGCGCGCATTCGGTCTTGGGCGGCAGCCGGTCCTCCGGACTGCCGAAGCCCTCGCACGAACCCCATTCCAGGGGCTGCTCATAGAACTGGGCCAGACCGTCGGGCGGCGGCGGCAGCTCGACGCGGGGCGCGCTGGTCTCGGCGCTGGTGCATCCGGAGACGATCAGCGCGCACAGAGCGCCGACGAGCACGAGCCTGCCACGCTGCACGGTGGGCCCACCTTTCCGCGCCGCACGGCGCACAACTCGATGCGCCCGAATGGGCTCGCTATTCACGGTAGCCCAACCACCGCTGTGACCGATCACACCGGCACCAGCCCTTAAAGCGGCTCGGTCCGGGGTGGCACACTGGATTCGTCAGAAAAACCCGGGGACCCGGTACGGGCCTCGAGGAACCAGACGAAAGGGACGATGATGTCCGTATCCGATGAGCAGACCCCTGCCTACGGTGCCGCTCCCGCAGCCGAAGCCAAGCCCCGCCGCAAGACCCGCGTCCAGCATCTGCAGCAGATGAAGGCCGACGGCGAGCGCTGGTCGATGCTGACGGCCTACGACTACTCCTCCGCGCGCCTCTTCGAGGAAGCGGGCATTCCGGTCCTGCTGGTCGGCGATTCCGCCGCCAACGTCGTGTACGGCTACGACACCACCGTCCCGATCACCGTCGACGAACTGATCCCCCTGGTGCGCGGCGTCGTCCGTGGCGCGCCGCACGCGCTGGTCGTCGCCGACCTGCCGTTCGGCACCTACGAGTCCTCGCCGCAGCAGGCGCTGGCGACCGCCACCCGGTTCATGAAAGAGGGCGGCGCGCACGCGGTCAAGCTCGAGGGCGGCGAACGGGTCGCCGAGCAGATCGCGCTGATCACCGCGGCGGGCATTCCGGTGATGGCGCACATCGGATTCACCCCGCAAAGCGTCAACACCCTCGGCGGGTTCCGGGTGCAGGGCCGCGGCGACGGCGCCGAGCAGCTCATCGCGGATGCGATCGCCGTGCAGGAAGCGGGCGCGTTCTCCGTCGTCATGGAGATGGTGCCGGCCGAGCTGGCCGGCCAGGTCACCCACAAGCTGACCATCCCGACCGTCGGCATCGGCGCGGGCGCCGACTGCGACGCGCAGGTGCTGGTCTGGCAGGACATGGCCGGCTACACCAGTGGCAAGACCGCCAAGTTCGTCAAGCGCTTCGGCAATGTCGGCGACGAGCTGCGTTCGGCGGCAGCCGCATACGCCGACGAGGTCGCTCGGGGTGTCTTCCCCGGGCCCGAGCACAGCTTCTGAGTTTCTGGAGCGCTGGCGCGCTCGAGGTCGCGGCCCCTCCTGTCCCGCCGATCAGGCACCGTTGCTTGCTCCTTCGTCGCCTACGCAACGGCACCTGATC
>NZ_JBHXMY010000198.1:0-9960 GCF_042720195.1 Nocardia sp. NPDC058497
TCGCTCTCTTCGACTCCTCGCCTCCCCCCCCCACCCCCACACCCACACCACACACCCACCCCACCCCACCCCCCACACCCCCTCCCCCAGGAGGGGCCGCGAACTCGAGCGCGCCAGCGCTCCAACAACACAGGAGCAACTGTGCGTGACATGGTGGAAATCGGCATGGGCCGCGTCGCTCGTCGGACGTACGAACTGGATGACGTCGACATCGTCCCCTCGCGGCGTACGCGTTCGTCCAAGCAGGTCTCGGTGGCCTGGCAGCTCGACGCCTACCGCTTCGAGGTCCCGGTGCTCTCGCACCCCACCGACGCGCTGGTCTCGCCCGAGTTCGCGATCGAGCTGGGTCGCCTCGGCGGCCTCGGTGTGATCAACGGTGAGGGCCTGTGGGCCCGGCACGCCGACGTGCAGGACAAGATCGATCAGCTGATCGATCTCGTCGACAAGGGGGGTTACGAACGCGCGATCTCCCTGCTCCAGGAATTACACGCCGCGCCCATGCAGCCCGATCTGCTGGCGGCCGCTGTCGCGCAGGTGCGCGCGGCCGGCGTGACCACCGCCGTGCGGGTGAGCCCGCAGAACGCGCGCGCCCTCACCCCGGCGCTGGTGCAGGCCGGTGTCGACCTGCTGGTCGTGCAGGGCACCATCATCTCCGCCGAGCACGTCGGTGACGGTGAGCCGCTGAACCTGAAGACCTTCATCGCCGAGCTGGATGTGCCGGTCGTCGCCGGTGGCGTGAGCGATCACCGCACCGCGCTGCACCTGATGCGCACCGGCGCCGCGGGCGTCATCGTCGGCTACGGCTCCTACCCGGGCGCCACCACCACCGGCGAGGTGCTCGGCATCGGCGTTCCGATGGCGACCGCGATCGCCGACGCCGCCGCGGCGCGACGCGACTATCTGGACGAGACCGGCGGCCGCTACGTGCATGTCATCGCCGACGGCGATGTGGCCACCTCCGGCCAGCTGGCCAAGGCCATCGCCTGTGGCGCCGACGCCGTGATGCTCGGTGTGCCGCTGTCGGTGGCGGCCGAGGCGCCCGGTCGCGGCTGGTACTGGCCCTCGGCGACCGCGCACCCCTCGGTGCCGCGTGGCTCGTTCCTGCCGGTCGACGAGTCCTGGCTGGACGGCGCCGACGGCGCCGTGACGCGACCGAGCCTCGAGCGCGTGCTCTACGGCCCCTCCGACGACCCGTTCGGTTCGCTGAACCTGGTCGGCGGCCTGCGCCGCTCCATGGCCAAGGCCGGCTACTCCGACCTCAAGGAATTCCAGAAGGTCGGGCTCAGCGTCCGCTAACGCACGTGGGTCGGTGAGACCCGTTCCCGCAGGAACCGCGCGATCGCCGCGTTGACCGGTTCCGGGTGGGTCATCGTGACGGCCAGGCGGGCGCCATCGATCTCCAGGAACGTGGAGGCGGTGAGCCCGTCGGCCAGCGTGCGGGCGCGATCGCCGGCGATGCCGCTGTGGGTGGCGTGGATGATCAGCGCGGGGCAGGTGATCTCGCGCAGCCGGTCCAGCACCGAGTCGCGGCCGAGCAGGCAGCCGACGGCGGCGTCGAGGCCGTTGTGCGCGTCGCCGACCCAGCGCTTGGTCCAGATGCCGCGGTACCAGTCGTCGTCGCCGATCAGCCAGTCGGCCAGGCGGCCCGCGGCTTCTTCCCGCGAACCCTTGTCGTGCCATTCGTCGAGGAAGCGCTGGGTCGCGGTGGACTGTTCCCTGGTCGGCCCGTGCGCCTCGGTGCTGATCAGGATGAGCGCGGCGACGCGTTCCGGCGCGACCAGCGCGGTCCGCAATGCCGTGAAGCCCCCTTGCGCGGTGCCGCCGACGATGGCGCGTTCGGCGCCGATGTGGTCCAGGACGGTCAGCGCGTCGCGCGCGGCGGTCCAGTAGGTGAAGGGCAGCCGCTGATCCTTGGTGCGGCCGTGCCCGCGCGCGTCCCAGGCCACGATGCGGAATTCGGGTGCGAGAGCGGCCTGCTGGGAGGCGAACATGGTGCGGTCCATGAAGAATTCGTGGGCGAGCAACACCACCGGCCCCGTGCCACCGCTGTCCTCGTAGTAGATGTCGGCATCGATCGCGCGGGCGAATGGCACGTGCACGAGGATAGCCAGGTCGACCGGGTATTGGGCAATGTTCTCCCAACGCGCAGGCGCGGACCGATGCCCGCTGCTTGCTCGTCGTGCGCCGTCACTAAACTGTGGCCGTGGCAGAAACTCAGAGACCGGTCCTCGTCGTCGACTTCGGCGCACAGTACGCCCAGCTGATCGCCCGCCGGGTGCGCGAGGCGCGGGTGTTCTCCGAGGTGATTCCACACACCATGACGGTGGAGGAGATCGCCGACAAGCAGCCACTGGCGGTGATTCTGTCCGGCGGCCCGTCCAGCGTGTACGCCGAGGGCGCACCGCAGCTCGACGCGCGGCTGTTCGACCTGGACGTGCCGGTGTTCGGCATCTGCTACGGCTTCCAGGCGATGGCGCAGGCGCTCGGCGGCACGGTGTCGCACACCGGCACCCGCGAGTACGGCCGCACCGAGCTGAACATCGACGGCGGTGTGCTGCACGGCGGCCTGCCGACGGTGCAGCCGGTGTGGATGAGCCACGGTGACGCCGTGACCGACGCCCCGGAGGGCTTCGAGGTCACCGGCACCACCGCGGGCGCTCCCGTCGCCGCGTTCGAGGATCGCGCGCGCCGCCTGGCCGGCGTCCAGTACCACCCCGAGGTGCTGCACTCCCCGCACGGCCAGCAGGTGCTGAGCCGCTTCCTGCACGAGCTGGCCGGCATCCCCGCGGCGTGGACCCCGGCCAATATCGCCGACGCGCTGATCGAGGACGTGCGCGCGCAGATCGGTGACGGCCACGCGATCTGCGGCCTGTCCGGTGGCGTCGACTCCGCCGTCGCCGCCGCCCTGGTGCAGCGCGCGATCGGTGACCGGCTCACCTGTGTGTTCGTCGACCACGGTCTGCTGCGGGCCGGCGAGCGCGAGCAGGTGCAGCAGGACTTCGTCGCCGCGACCGGCGCCAAGCTGGTGACCGTCGACGCGGTCGACAAGTTCCTCGGCGAGCTGAAGGGCGTCTCCGACCCGGAGGAGAAGCGCAAGATCATCGGCCGCGAGTTCATCCGCTCCTTCGAGGACGCGGTCGCGGGCATCGTGCTCGAGGAGGGCGCTGCCGCCGGCGCTGCCCCGAAGGTCGAGTTCCTGGTGCAGGGCACCCTGTACCCGGACGTCGTCGAATCCGGCGGCGGCACCGGCACCGCCAACATCAAGAGCCACCACAATGTCGGCGGCCTGCCCGACGACCTCGAGTTCGACCTGGTCGAGCCGCTACGCCTGCTGTTCAAGGACGAGGTCCGCGCGGTCGGTCGCGAGCTGGGCCTGCCCGAGGAAATCGTTGCCCGCCAGCCCTTCCCCGGCCCCGGCCTGGCCATCCGCATCGTCGGCGAGGTGACCGCCGACCGGCTCGACCTGCTCCGCCAGGCCGACGCCATCGCCCGCGAAGAGCTCACCGCAGCGGGCCTGGACAAGCAGATCTGGCAGTGCCCGGTCGTGCTGCTGGCCGACGTGCGCTCGGTCGGCGTGCAGGGCGACGGCCGCACCTACGGTCACCCGATCGTGCTGCGCCCGGTGTCGAGCGAGGACGCGATGACCGCGGACTGGACTCGGCTGCCCTACGACGTGCTGGAGCGCATCTCCACCCGGATCACCAACGAGGTGAAGGACGTCAACCGGGTCGTGCTCGATGTGACGAGCAAGCCGCCGGGCACCATCGAATGGGAATGACGCGCTAGGTTGGCCGTCGCGGCGCCGCCTGGGTGAGCAGGAGTCTGCCCAGGAGGAAGCCGCCGCCGGTCGGCCGGTGCGTGGCCGGTGGCAGTGCTTTCGCCAAGGGCGTGGGTTTCCGGTCGGTGCGTTCGTCCATTGCCGTTGTCCTCCGACAACAATGGCCCGTCACGGTGACGGGCCATTGTCGTGTCTAGGTTGTCTTTCGTCAGCGTCGTTTGCGACGCGGGGAGAAGGTCAGCAGCAGGCCGATGACGATCGCCGTGATCACCACGCCCCAGCCGATCGGCAGGATGCCGCCGTTCTCGGGAGTAGGTGCGCCGAGCAGGGCCCACACGCTGAGGGCGAGTGCGATCAGGCCGGTGCAGAGCAAGGAGAACGCCGGTCGACGGTGCGTGCCGACGCTGGTCTGATCAGCCACGGGTCACCTCCAGGTCGCCCATTTTCATGTCGATGCGCAGGTCGAGGACCGGTGCGCCGGGGGTATTCGGTCCGGTGAGGCCTTCGTCGCACCTGGCCTCGCCCGCGCGGACATCGCAGGTGGTGTTCACGGTCATCCCTTCGGGCAGCAGCACCCTGGCCTCACCCATATTCACCGACACCTCGACGGTGCGGGACTCGGTGAGCGTCATCCCGCGCAGGTCCAGCGTGCCCGAACCCATGTTCATCGCGTACCGCGGTTGCAGTTCGGCGGTCGTGGTCGGCGCCCACGTGCGCTCGCCCATGGTGGCTTCGTCGAAGTGGATCGGGCCGATCAGCGAGGCCAGCAGCACGAAACCGGCCAGCGGTGCGGTGAGCACCAGCAGTCCGTATCCGCGCCGGAGGAAGGCGCCCGCGATGAGTCCGAGGCCGACGACAGCCAAGGCGAACGCCGCGATCCGCGCGGGGGTCATCCATTCCACACCCGAGGCCGCCGCCGCACCGGCCACTGCCGCCGCCAGGATCGCCAGGCCGATGGTGATCGGGGTGAGCCGCGAGCGTGGGCGTTTCGGTGGCGGTGGTGCGGGCACGACGTAGCGGGGCGCCATCTCGGGGAGTTCCCAGGCGAGCGGTGCGATGCCGAGCGGGTCTACACCGCTGGGCACCTGCGCGCCGATGCGGGGGAATCCTGGTGCGGGAGAACCCGGTACGGGCTGGGGGAGGTCTTTGCGCAGGACGGCGGTGCCGGCTTCGGGCTCGGCGGGCGGGGTCGGCTCGTCCCCGGTCGGTTCCGCTGCGGTGACCATGTCGGACGACTCGGCGTCGCGCTTGCCGAGGTCGATGGTCGAGCCGGATTCGCTCGAATCATCCACCGGGCGGCCGAGATCGGTCGAGGTGTCGCTCGTCACGACCGAGTCCGTCGCGGCGGTGGCTGCGTCCGCCGATGTGGCGGAAGACGGTTCGGGCGGGGCAGATGCGGGCTCCTCGGTGACCGGGGCACCCGTCGAAGCGGCGGCGGCGTCCTTGTGCAGGACGACCGTCTCGGCCGCGTCGACCCGGAGCAGCGGGGTGGATTCCGCTGCGTCCGTGCGGTTTTCCTCGCGCGGGAACACCGCCGTCGCCGGATCGGGGACGTAGGCGTCGGGCAGCTTGGTGTAGGGCGTGTACATCCCGGTCGGCGGCACGTCGGGGATGTACGGGTAGCCGCGGACCGGCACACCGGTCGGGTAGCCGGCGGCCGGGGGATAGCTCCCCGTGCCCAGTGACCCGGCGCGGACGGTGTCGAACCCGGTCGGCAGTTCGGGATGCCGGATGTAGAGCATCCACCAGCCCGCGAGCATCAGGCCCATACTGACCACCCCGCCCCCGCTGAGCCCCAGCCCTATCGGACCCATGGTCGACACCGCGATCGCCAGCGCCACGATCAGCACGATCGTCTTGGTCTGCGAGTGCGTGCCGCGCGCGTGTTCGGTCAGCGCCTCGGCCGCCGACGCCTCATTCCCCGCGGAACTCAGGATCAGCCACGCCAGCAGGTACAGCACGATGCCCGCGCCACCGAAAATGGTCGACACGACGAACGCCACCCGCAGCAGCACCGGATCGACGCCGTACCGCAGCCCGAACCCCGCGGCGACACCGGCGATCGGCCCCTGCCGGGGCAGCCGGACGGGCCGCGTGTGCCACATCTGCTGGATTTGGTCACCGAAGCTCGCTCTGCTCATGCCATCCATGGTGTGCCGGACCAGCCCTTTCGCACATCGGGGTGAACCCTGAGGTTTGCCCGGGTTCCCCGGTCAGGCGCAGGGTGGGCGGTAGGAGACGTGGGGCACCTGGCGTCGCCAGACGGGTTCGGTGAGCGCGTCGGCGGTGGCCGCGCAGATCCGTTCGGCGACCAGTTCGGGGTCCAGATCCCAGACGCCGAGCTGGCCGTTGTCGGTGACGATCATGAGCTGTTCGCCGGCGGGATGCAGGACCACGTGGCGGTTGAGCCCGTCGGCAGGCCCCAACGGCCCGGCGCCCTTGCGGGGCGCGCGTGGGTCGTCGAGATACCACAGCGCGGTCGTTCCGTCGTCGCTTGAAATAGCGAGACTGTGGGAGTCCACCGAGGCGGACAGCGCGACGATCGGTGCCATTTCGGTGCGGAGTGTGTCGGCGATCGGTCCGATCGTCTCGGGACCTTCGACGTCCAACAGCCGGAAGTTGTCGAATTCCGTCACGATCATCGTCCGATTGTCAGGTAGGAAAAGCGATGGCTGGAAGGCGACCCAGGCGTTGTTACCGATCTCGCCGATCACACTCGGGTTGTCGGGGTCGCTGATGTTCCAGATCTCGCGCAAGTACGGCCGTCGGCTGTCGTTCGGATCGAAGGACACGGTCTCCAGCTTGTCGCCGTCGGCGCGGGATCGGCCCAAGAAGATCTCTCCGAACGTCGTGGTGATCGGTGATCCCAGGCGAACCGGCGTTGTCCGGTCGGTGATGTCCCACATCTGGATCGAGGAACCGTCGACCACCAGCATCCGATTGCCCTCGACTCTCGACTCCATAGTGCCGGTGGCGGGCCACGGGGACAGGGCGCGCGGGTTGCCGGGATCGTCGAGGTCGAAGACGAGCCGCTGTGCGCCGTAGCGGTCGTGGATCGACAGCGTGCGTCCGTCGGGGCTCAGCGCGGGTTGAGAACGACCGGGCGAACCGGGGATCGTCGCTCGCCGGACCGGGTTGCGGGGTTCGGTGGTGTCCCAGACCGTCACGGCCCCATTGCTGGACAGCACTGCCATCCGGTTGCCCGCGCGGTCGAAAACGGGCATGTACGAGGAGTGCTGGGGTGTCTCGACCAGCGATCGCGGGATCGACCAGATGCGCAACGTTCCATCGTTGCCCGCTCCGGCCAGTATCGGCCTGCCTGGAAGGAAAATCAGCGATCGCGGCCCGCTCTCGCAGGACGAGGCCATGGATTGCGAGCAGTGGCCCGGGCTCACCGACAGCGCGGGTGCGGCTTGCTCCGGCTGAACGCGATCGGTGATGTTCCACAGTCTGCCCGCGTCTCCGGCGCTCGTGGCGAGCACGGAGCTGTTCGGGGCGAAGGCGATCGAATGCATAACGCCGTCGTCGACCCGAAACGGGGACCCGTACCTGCGGGGATTGCCAGGATCGGTGACCTGCCACAGCTCCACTCGGCTCGATAGCGGGCCGGCGGGGTCGGGCGATCCGAAGGTGCCGATCGCCAAGAGCGCGCTGTCCGAGCTGAACTCGAAGTCACGGAGATGGTCGGTGTCGGGGATTGTCCCGACGAGACGCGCGGCTGCCGGGTCGCGGACGTCCCACAGCTGCACGACATCGGCAGCCCCCGGGTCGTACGCGGATCGGCCCACTGCGAGCAGAGTGCCGTCGGGACTGAATTCGACGGCGGATCCCACGTGCTCGGATCCGTCGCGGGGCAAATCTATGCTCCTCGACCGCACGGGGCCGGACGGGTCGCCGAGAGACCAGAACGTCACCGACGACGCGTCCGATTCGGCGAGCTGGGTCCCGTTCGGACTGACCGCGATCGACTGCCGTCGGCTGGTGGTGAGCGTGTGCAGCAGCCGCGGTGACTCCGGATGCGCGAAGTCCCAGAACTGAACGCCCGCTGACCCATTGGTGACCGCGTTCGAACCACCGGCGACAAACGCCAAGCTTTCGACAGGTGCGTCGAAATCGGTCTCGATTCGCACCGGCCGCCGCGGGACGGTGGTGTCCCAGAACATGACCTTGTGGTCGAGATCGATGGAGACGAGCAGCCCGTCCGACGGCCGGGCGACCAGCGATTCGACCGGTTGCTCATGGGCGGGCACGGTGACCGCGAGCGGCAACTCCTGGGTGTTCAACAGCTGAGTCCGGGTCGAGAGGTCGGGGCGCATCCGATACGCGGCCAGCGACAG
The DNA here is from genome assembly GCF_042720195.1 of Nocardia sp. NPDC058497. Taxonomy (NCBI): domain Bacteria; kingdom Bacillati; phylum Actinomycetota; class Actinomycetes; order Mycobacteriales; family Nocardiaceae; genus Nocardia; species Nocardia sp. NPDC058497. Next base: position 8,116 of record NZ_JBHXMY010000198.1, read on the forward strand.
CTGCGCCGACAGCGACGGATCGGTGGTTCGGGTCCGCTGCGCCGCGGCGACCAGTTCCGCGTAGTCGCGGTCCGCTGTGCGCTGGTCGGCCAGCTTGCCGCGGTCCCAGGCGACCACACCGGTGGCCAGTAGCGCGATCACGACGGCGGCGGCGCCGGCCCGCCAGCGTCGTCCCAGCCGTGCCGACCGTCCCGAGGCGTCGAGAAAGGCGCGGGCGCGTGGGCTGGTCGCGGTGCCGCGGGTGTGTTCGCACGCACTGTCGAGGCGCGTACCGCGATAGAGCAGCGCGGGATCGCTTGCGGCGGTTTCCCATTCGGTGGCGTCGCTCTCCAGCCGCTGGCGCACCAGGTGCCCGACCCGATCGGTCTCGATCCATCCGCGCAACCGGGGCCAGGCGATCAGCACGATCTCGTGGGAGAACTGGACCGAGCCCGCGTCGAGCGCGATCAGGCGAGTGGCGGCGAGCACTTCCAGCGCCTCCGCGGCGGCGTCGGGATCGATGCTGCGAGCGAGCAATTCGGCGCGGTCGACGATGCGCCGGGTGTCGCGTGCGTCCTGTCCGACGGTGACCAGCGATCCCAGCATCTCCTGGGCGGTGGCCTGCTGGGCTGGGGAGAGCTCGCTCCAGGCCAGTTCGGCGGTCTCGGCGACCGAGCCCGCAACCCCGCCCGCCTTGCGATAACCGGCGACGGTGAGTTTGCGGCCTTCCCGCTGCTGCCAGGTCGCGGCCATCACGTGCGACAGCAACGGCAGCGTGCCGGGATCGTAGGCGTCGGCGTCGGTGTGTCCGCCGAGCCCGCGCAGTTCGGTCAGCACCAGTTCTTCCAGGCCCTGTTCGAGGGTGAGTCCGGCGGCCGCCGACGGTCCGGTGATCGCGTGCGACAACTCGTCGGGCGACATCGGGCCGAGCAGATAGTTGTTGTGCCGCAGGCTGTCCCGCAGGACCGGGTGGTGCAGGCAGCGTTCGTAGAAGTCGGCGCGTAGGGCCAGGACGACGGTGAGCGGATCGTGTGGGCGGGCGGTCAGGTCGGCGAGTGTGGTGAGGAACGTCGAGCGTTCGGTCTCGTCGGGGCAGAGGGTGAACAGTTCCTCGAACTGGTCGACGATCAGGACCCGGAGGTCGTCGGTGAGTGCGGCGGTGAGGGCGGTGGCCGGCGTCGCGCCCGGGGTCATGGTGGCGGTAGGCAGGTCGAGGGCGGGGCGCAGGCCCGCGGCCAGCAGCGAGGACTTGCCCGCGCCCGACGCGCCGATCAGCACCACGATGCCGGTGGTGGCGCGGACCAGGTCGACGAACTCGGTGGTCGCCTGTTCCCGGCCGAAGAACAGGGAGCGTTCCTCGGCGCGGAAGGCGCGCAGGCCGGGGTAGGGGCAGGTGTCGCCCTCGCTCACCGTCGCGGTCCAGGTCACCGATTCCTGCCACAGGCGGCGCCATTCGTGCGGATCGGCGAGTCTGCGGGGGAGTTCACGCTGTGCCTTCTCGGTCAGGTCGACCAGGGTCAGCACCACCGGCAGCAGCGATTCGAAGCGGGCGGGCACATTGCGACCGGCCTTCCAGTCGCTGATCCGCTGGGGTGACGGCGTGCCCGACTGGGTATTTCGCATGCGCCGCTCGGTAGCCGTGGCGACCCTGCGCAGGGTCGGATTGCCCGCCGCCGCATACAGTTCGGCGAATCGCTGGGCGAACATCGCACGCGGCGAAGAGCTTTCCGGCTCGGTGATGGTCAAGGAACCCCCCGTTCGGTGAAAACGACCGAGGGGAATGATATTTGGTCGAGAGGGGGGCCGGGCGGGGGCGGGGGGGGGGTGGGGGGCGGGGCGGCGCCCCCCCCCCCCCGGGGGGGGGGG
>NZ_JBHXMY010000199.1:0-9831 GCF_042720195.1 Nocardia sp. NPDC058497
CCGCCTACTGCGCTGGGGGCATGCGCTGAGCATTCACCAATCGCTCCGATGGTCCCGATCTCGACCGATCGGCGGGCGAGTGAACACTCAGCGCGGTCGACTCGGCTCGGGGGACAACGAGCGCGTAACTCGGTCCACCAGCCCTAGCGCGGGCCTGCCGCCGATCCACCTGGCGCGGAACCGCCGGACAAGGCCGACATGGACTGCCAGGTCGGCCAGTCGATGGCCCAGTCGTAGATGTCGCCGTCGGCCCGGGAGAGCTCGATGGAGGTGCCGGTGACCTCGACCGGGTCGCCGTAGCGGGCGGTCGGGAAGTAGGCCTGGGCGTCGGCGGGTGAGAGGTTGATGCAGCCGTTGGTGACGTTGGAGGAACCCTGGGCGGACAGGGATTCCGGGTTGGCGTGGATGAATTCGCCGTTGTTGGAGATGCGCACGGCCCAGCGCTCGCGAACATTGGTGTAGTACGGCGGATTCGACATCAGGAAGTCCTCGTACTTCTCGGTGACCACGTGGGTGCCCGAGCGGGTGACATTGCGTGGCTCGTTGCCCTCGCCGTAGGAGACGGCGAAGTCGAAGACGGTGACGCCGTCGCGGACCACCTGCATGCGGTGGCTCGGGGCGTTGGCGATCACGATCTGGCTGCGGCCGATGGTGAAGTCGGAGGTGAGATCGGCGTCGCCGTACGCGCCACCGCCGAAGTCGACGCCGTAGAGCTTGGCCGCCACGTGCACGGTGGTGCCGGGGGTCCAGTAGTTCTTGGGCCGCCAGTGCACCCGCGAACCGCCGTCGTCGGGCAGCCACGCCCAGGAGCCCTCGGTGCCCGGATCGGTGGTGACGGTGAGCGCCTTCTCCACGGCCGCCTTGTTCGTCACCGGGCCGGTGAACTTCAGGATGATCGGGGCGGCGATGCCGACCTCCTGGCCGTCGCCGATATTGATCGTGGCCGGGATCGTCGAGGTGGGGCTGACGGTGGTGAAGGTGCCGTCGATCGGGACCGGCTTGTTGTCGGTGCCGATCGCGGTGCCGGTCCAGGTGTAGGTGGCGTTGTAGCCGAGCGGCTCGGTGATCTGGTACGTCGTGCGATCGGGGGTGAGTCTGCCTTCGACCTGCTTGCCGCCGGCATTGGTGAGCGCGATCTGGTCGATCCGGCCGTCGGAGACGGTGACCGATACCGGCGCCACGGGGTCGACGTCGGTCGCACCGGCCGACGGCGTGACCGCGACCTGCGCGACCGGTCCGGGCGCCGCGTTCCCACCGGGGCGGTCGATCGTGCATCCGGTCAGCACCACGAGCACGGCCAGCAAGATCACCGCAACCAGCGACCGGCCACGTCGAATGCCCATGCCACGGCCATCGGCGGCCATTATGGCCCGCCCACGCTGAACTGCCGTCCCGTGCGCACGCAACGAAGCGGTTACCGAAGGTTTGCTCACGGCATCGAATGTACGCCGAGCTACCGACCTGCCCGGCTCACAGGGTGAGGCCGACCGGCACCGGCTCCGGTTCCAGCGTGACCCCGAAACGTTCCTGGACGCCCGCGCGCACCGTGCGGGCCAGCTCGACGATGTCGGCCGCCCGCGCGGCGCCGCGGTTGGTCAGCGCGAGCGTGTGCTTGGTCGACAACCGCGCCGCCGCCTGCTCACCGGGGAAACCCTTCGCGAATCCGGCCCGCTCGATCAGCCAGCCCGCCGAGAGCTTCGTGCCGTCAGGCGCGGGGTAGGTCGGCACCGGCACGTCGCCGAGGTGCGCGGTGATCGCCGCCAGCACCTGCGGCAGCCGATCCGCGCCGACGACCGGGTTGGTGAAGAACGAGCCCGCGCTCCAGGTGTCGTGATCGGCCGGGTCGAGGACCATGCCCTTGCCCGCCCGCAGCCGCAGCACTTCCGCACGCACGTCGGCGGCCGGGCGGGTCTCGCCGTCGCCCGCGCCCAGCGCCTTGGCCAGTTCGCCGTAGCGCAGCGGCGCGCTCATGCCCGACGGATCGAGCGCGAACTCGACCGCGAGCACCACCTCGGCGTCGCTGTGCTTGAGCACGCTGGTCCGGTACCCGAAGCCGAGCTCGGCCGGCTCGACCCAGCGCACCTCGCCGGTCTTGCGGTCGAGCAGCTGCACCTGCCGCAGCAGTGTGGCTACCTCGACGCCGTACGCGCCGACGTTCTGCACCGGCGTCGCACCGGCCGAGCCGGGGATACCAGACAGGCACTCCAGCCCGCCCAGACCGAAGTCGACGGTGAACGAGACCACCTCGTCCCAGTTCGCGCCCGCTTCGGCGACCACGCTGTTGCCCAGGAGCCGCACTCCCTTATTTCCCACCCGCACCACGACACCGTCGAAGCCCGCGTCGTCGATGAGCAGGTTCGATCCACCGGCGAGCAGCAACACCCGGACACCGGCCGCGTCCAGCGCCCGTACCGTGGCGATCAGCGCGTCGGTAGTGCCGCATTCGGCGACCAGCGCGGGCCCACCGACCCGCAAGGTCGTCAGTTCGGACAGATGCACCGATTCGCGCACCACCGCGCCGGTATCGGCGAGCAGGTCACGCACCTGCGCCACGCTTCCGGTGGATTCCTTGTTGATCGCCGCGTTCACATGCCGATAATGGACCACATCGCGGCCGCAGGTCCATTCCCGCACACACCGGCACCGGTGAGTCGCCGATCCCGCGCCCTAGCAGGGCGAGCACCGATGGACACCCGGTAGCGTGTCGCGCATGGCTACACCTCTGGCGTTCACGGCTCGCTACACCTATTCGGTCGAGGCCGTGCGCGCGGCGTTCTCCGACGAGCAGTACTGGAAGGCTCGTCTCGAAGAGGTCGGCGGCCCCGGCGCCCGGCTCGATTCCTTCTCCAGCGACGGCAACACGGTCCGCGCCCAGTTGGTCCAGGCCATCCCCGCCGACCAGCTCCCGCCGGCCATCACCGCGGTCCGCCCCGGTGACCTGGTGATTCCCCGCACCGAGACCTACAGCGGCACCACCGGCACCGTCGAGGCCCACGTCGACGGCGCACCCGCCAAGGTGAACGCCACCGTCACCCTGACCGCCGACGGCACCGGCTCGACCGCCACCGTCAACGGCACCATCGAGGTGAAGATCCCGCTGTTCGGAAGCAAGATCGAGGCCGCGATCTCCGAGCACCTGCTCGAGCTGCTCGGCAACGAGGCCGCCTTCACCGAACAGTGGCTCGCCACCCACTGACGTGCGGAGGTCCGGGGCGCCGGATTCGAGCGCCCCGGTAACGTGTCCGCACATGGCACGTCGACTTGACTACTCCGCCCGCTATCCCCTGCACACCACCGAAGAGCTCTACGCGGCGCTGCAGAGCAGGGATTACTGGGAAGCGCGCGTCGCCGAGATGCGGAAGTACTCCCCGCACAACGAGGTGATCAGCCACGAGGTGAGCGACTCGGGCATCGATGTGGTGCTAGCCCACACGCTGCCGCGCGAGATGCTCCCCGAGATCGCCCAGACGGTGATGCGCAAGGACATGGTCATCACCCGCAAGGAGAGCTGGGGCCCGTTCGCCCACGACGAGACCGAGGGCACCTTCTCCGCCTCCATCCCCGCCGGTCCGGGCAGCCTCAACGGCACCATCCGCCTGTTCCCCACCGAGACCGGCGCCACCATGCGGTTCTCCCCCACCGCCAAGGTGTTCATCCCGATGGTCGGCCCGCGCCTGGAGCAGCTGATGCTGGTGAACCTGGTCGACCTGTTCCGGGCCGAGCAGGAGGAGACCGCGCGCTGGCTCTCCGAAGACGCGAAGAAGACGGTCTGACGATCAAGGGACTCGCACCGGTCGGCACGATCACCCGCGGCACGACCGGCGTCAACCGCCTGCGCCGCAGCGACCGCTGGCTGGTGCACGACGACCTGGTGACCGCGCGCCTGCGCACCGCCACCGACCCGTTGGTGGTCGACCTCGGCTACGGCGCCGCACCGTGGACGACCTTCGAGCTGGCCGCCCGCCTGCGCGCCCTCCGCCCTGACCTCCAGGTGGTCGGTCTCGAGATCGATCCGGCCCGGGTCGTCGACGGCCGCGACGGCGTGCGTTTCGCCCGCGGCGGTTTCGAGCTGGCCGGCCTGAACCCGGTGCTGGTCCGCGCGTTCAACGTGCTGCGCCAGTACCCCGAGGACGCGGTCCCCGACGCGTGGGCCCGCATCCAGTCGAACCTCGCGCCCGGCGGCCTGCTGGTCGACGGCACCTGCGACGAGCTCGGCCGCCGCTCCGCCTGGGTGCTGCTCGACCGGCACCGCCCGCTCTCGCTGACACTGTCCTGGGATCCGTTCACCGTGGAGCGCCCGTCCGATATCGCCGAGCGGCTGCCGAAGGTGCTGATCCACCGCAACATTCCGGGCGAAGGCGTGCACGCCGTGCTGACGGCGGCCGATCGCGCGTGGGACCGGTCGGCGGCGCTGGCACCGTTCGGTCCGCGCATCCGCTGGGGGGGCGCGGCGGAACTGCTGCGCGCCGACGGCTTTCCGGTGCGCGCCTATCGCCGCCGGATGCGTGACTGCGTGCTGTCGGTGCCGTGGCGGACGGTCGCGCCGAACGGCTGGTCAGACGCCGGTTAACGCCCGCCGCACCCGCGCGGCCGCCCGGGGCGCGAGTTGCTGTCCGCCCCACCAGATCTCGTCGGTGTCGCAGCGATGGATGGCGACCGCGTCGGCCACCACCTCGTCGAGCGCCGACTGCGAGATCTCGGTCTCGGCCAGATCGAGCACGGTGCGCACGGGCGTGGTCACCAGGAACGGCCCGGCCGACTCGATATCGGGACCGCCGAGCTTGCGCCGGGTCAGCACCAGCCGCGGCGTCACCGGCGGCCTGCCCGCCGACACCGACAGATGCAGGAACCGCGGCTGTAATCGGCCGATCCCGTGCAGCTCCGCCGCGCTCTGATACGACACCGCCGCTGCCCCGTCGAACCAGGCCGCCCACATCGCGTACTCGTCGAGCGGACCGGCCCGCCACTGCGCCAGCCGCATCATCCCGACCCCCGCCCTGGTCACCGTTCCGTCGCCGAGCGCGGCCCTGACCTGCAGCTCACAGCCGGTCCGCAGCACCTGCCGGGTCGTGAAGAAGCCCGCGTGGCGGCCCGCGAGCCGCCGCAGCACCCGCCACCGATGGTCCGCCGTCCCCTGCACCCGGCGCACACCCTCGCCAGTCATGGGTTTCAGGCTACGCCGCCGAAAGTGCGTCAGCTCACACTTTGCTACGAAGGCTTTCACTGCGTCCTCAGAGCAGACACAGAAAGTTCGGGAAGAATCCGATCCCATGAGCACGCAGACACCCCAACGCCCGAAGGTCGGTCGGCGCCCGCTGGTGATCGCCTTGGTCGTGGTCGCCGTGCTACTCGTCGCGGCGATCGCGGGCACCGAAGCCTATGCCCGCCACCAGATCTCGCGCTGCATCAGCAGTTCGTTCGAGCAGGAGATGGGCTCGAGCATCGACGTGAGCTTCGGCCCGAAGCCGATGCTGATCACCTACCTCGACGGCAAGGTCGGCTCGGTGAGCATCGACAGCGAGGACAACAAGTTCGGTCCCGCGGTCGGGATGGTCGTGCACGCGGAGTTCGAGGACATCGAACTGGTCGATCGCGGCCGCGGCGGCGGCACCATCGGCAGCTCCTCGGCCGAGGTGACCTGGAACAACGACGGCATCGCGCAGACGCTGGGCGGCATGGTCAGCGGCGTGCGGTCCTCGTCGAGCACCGGCCTGATCACCCTCGACGTGCTCGGCGGCCTGGCACAGCTCGAGGTGCAGCCGATGGTGCGCAACGGCAATGTCGAGGTGGAGACGAAGTCCGCGCAGCTGCTCGGCATCGGCCTGCCCACCGATCTGGTGCAGGGCATCGTCGAGGTGTTCACCCAGAGCTTGCAGAGCTACCCGCTCGGCCTGCGCGCGCAGGAAGTGAAGGTCACCGATGACGGTGTGGTCGTTCAGCTGTCCGGCGGCAAGACCCAGCTCGAGACGGTGTCCAGCGACCGGCAGGCCGAGTTCTCCTGCTGAGTTACTCGGCGAACCCGTCCAGCACGGCGGCCGACTTCGACAGCCCGAGCCGCGTGGCACCGGCCGCGATCATCGCCGCCGCGTCCTCGGCGGTGCGGATGCCGCCGCTGGCCTTGACCCCGAGCCGCCCGCCGACGGTCTCGGCCATCAGCCGCACCGCGTGCACGCTCGCCCCGCCCGCCGGATGGAACCCGGTGGAGGTCTTCACGAAGTCGGCGCCACCCTGTTCGGCGGCCCGGCACGCGCCGACGATCGCCTCGTCGGTCAGCGCGGCCGACTCGATGATCACCTTGAGCACGACGCCCCGGTCCGTCGTCGCCTCGCGCACCGTGATGACATCGGACAGCACCGCGTTGAAGTCACCGGCCAGCGCGGCGCCCACGTCGATCACCATGTCGACTTCGGCGGCGCCCTGGTCCACCGCCAGCCGCGCCTCGGCGCCCTTGACCAGCGAGTGGTGCTTCCCGGACGGGAATCCGGCGACGGTCGCGACGACCAGCCCCGGCGCCCGCAACGGCAGCATCGACGGCGACACGCAGATCGCGTACACCCCGAGCTTGCGCGCCTCGGCGATCAGGGCCTCGACCTCGGCGGGAGTGGCCTCGGGGGCGAGCAGGGTGTGATCGATCATCGCGGCCACGTCGGCCCGGGTCAGCGGCGTCGAGACGGTCATGCTCGGAAGCATGACATACGACCAGTCCACCGCCCTTGCACAGGCAGTCCGGGAAACAGCGTTGCGCGCTCGTACCCACATCCGGGAGACTTGACCCCCAGTCCACAGACACGGAGACGATTGTGCTGATCCGTCGCGAGACCCCTGCGGATGCCGCGGCGATCGCCGCCATCCATCGAGCCGCCTTCGCCCCGCACTACGCGGAGGACCCGTCGATCACCGAACCGCCCGAGGTCGCGCTGGTCGACGCGCTACGCACCGACGAGTCGTGGATGCCGACGCTGTCGCTGGTCGCGCTCGAATACGACACCGTCGTCGGGCACATCTGCCTCACCAGGGCGGGCATCGGCCCGTTTCCGGTGCTGGCGCTCGGCCCGCTCGGGGTCGATCCCGATCATCAGAAGACCGGCGTCGGCTCGGCCCTGACGCACGCGGCGCTCGGCGCGGCGGACGCGCTGGACGAGTCGGTCGTCGGCCTGGTCGGCAACCCCGACTACTACGCCCGCTTCGGCTTCGTCCCCGGCGCCCGGCTCGGCGTCGTGCCGGACCAGGCGGACTGGGCCGAGTTCTTCCAGGTGCGGCCGCTGACGGCCTACGACCCGGCGGTCACCGGCGAATTCCGCTACCCGGGCCCGTTCTACGACCTCTGAGTTCTTACTCGAAGACGACCGTGCGGCGGCCGTGCACGAGCACCCGGCCTTCCAGGTGCCAGCGCAGCCCGCGCGCCAGCACGACCCGCTCGATGTCGCGGCCCTGACGCACCATGTCGCGGACGTCGTCGGCGTGGTCGACCCGGATGACGTCCTGCTCGATGATCGGGCCCGCGTCCAGCTCGGCGGTGACGTAGTGGCAGGTCGCGCCGATCAGCTTCACGCCGCGGTCATACGCCTGGTGATACGGCCGCGCGCCGACGAACGAGGGCAGGAAGCTGTGGTGGATGTTGATCGCCCGGCCCGCCCAGTGCTCGCAGAGTTCGGCGGGCAGCACCTGCATGAAGCGGGCCAGCACCACCGCGTGCGGATCGTGGGCGTCGACGAGGTCGCGCACCTGCGCGAAGGCGGGGCCGCGCTCGGCGGGGTCCTTCGGGAACGGCACGTAGTGGAACTTCACGCCGTGCGCCTCGGTCATCCCGGCCAGGTCGGGGTGATTGCCGATGACGGCCTCGATGGTCGCGGGCAGCTCACCGGCGGCAGCCCGGCCGAGCAGGTCGTGCAGGCAGTGCCCGTCCTTGCTGACCAGCAGCACCGCCCGGCGGGGTGCGCCGGAGTCGTGCAGGTGCCAGTCGGTCTCGGGACCGAACTCGGCGGCGACCTCGGCGAAGCGGGCGCGCAGTTCGTCGATGCCGAAGGGCACCGTCGAGGCCTTGACCGCCTGCCGGGTGAAGAACCAGCCGATGTCACCGTCGGAGTGGTAGCCGGCCTCCACGATCGAGCCGCCGAACGCGGCGATGAACGACGAGATCCGGGCGATGATGCCCGGCCGGTCCGGGCAGCCGAGGGTCAGCACGAACCGGCGGTCATCCGAGGTCACAGGGGCAGAACTCATCTGCCCATCCTCGCAGGCGGTCAGGCCAGCGCGCGCACAGGCTCACGGACGGCGGCGAGCACCTCGCGCAGTTCGGCGTTGAACAGGTCGTAGCGCTCGACATTGCCGAGATGCCCGGTCGGCAGGACCTTGAACTTGGCCAGGGTGCCCGCCTTGCGCAGCAGCTCGGCGAGGCGCTCGGCGTGCACGGCCGGAGTCATGTCGTCGCGGTCACCGGCCAGCACGGTGGTCGGCACGCAGAAGTTGCTCGCGGCGTCGCCCAGGTGCAGCGCGGCCAGCAGCCGTCCGTAGCGCGCGCGGGTCAGCATCGGGCAGCCACGCACCACCGACAGCGCGTAGCTCAGCTTCTCCGGTGAGGTGTCCAGCGTCATGATCTGGCGGGCGAAGATCCAGCGCACGGGAGCGATCGGCGGGAAGACGACCGGCGTGCCGAGGAAGAGCTTGCCGAGCCAGTCCGGGGTCGGCATCTGCCTGCCCCGCAGCAGGCGCAGCGGCTTGTTCAGGCCGGGGACCATGGTCGACACCTCGACCAGCGAGTGCGCGCCGGTGTTGGTGAGTACGACAGCCTCGGCCTGTTCGGCGACCCGTTCGGGATAGCGGCCGGCCCAGGCGATGAGCGTCATCCCGCCCATGCTGTGGCCGACAAGGACCGCGCGCTGACCGGGCAGCAGGGCCGCGTCGAGCACCTCGCACAGGTCGTCGGCGAGCAGGTCGGTGCTGGGGCGGGCGTAGCCGTTGGTCGACTCGCCGTGGCCGCGCTGGTCGTAGGCGATCACGCGGTACTCGCCAGCGAAGGCGTTGATCTGGGCGTTCCAGTATTCGATGGAACAGGTCCAGCCGTGCGCGAACACGATGACGGGCGCGTCGACCGGGCCGTAGGCGTGGACCCGCAGGCGGGCGCCGTCCGCGGTGACCACCGGGATCACCTCGTGCGGGATCGTCGGCGGATCGAAGGCCGCGATCCCGTGGGTCCGCGTCCGCAGATCGGCCCGGTGGGCCGCCAGGGTGGCCTTGACCGCGATGGACGCGGAATCGACCAGGTTCAGCAGAGCCGTCGGCAGCTTTGCACGCATCGGCACACTCCTTTGTGTTACTGATGGATACAGTAACACCGTGTACCACTGAACCGCGAGAGGTCCGCGGCATTATTTCGCCGCGGCGCTGTTACCAGCGCGGCCCGCGCTGCACCTCGTCGATCTTCGGGCGCACGTCGGCGAGGTAGACACCGGTCGCGATGATGGCGATGAACGAGGTCAGCATGCCGAAGCCGGCGACCCCGAGCAGCAGGAACACCATCGCGCCGGCCAGGATCGCCAGCCAGATGGGCTTGGTCATCTTGTCGACGGCCGTGAAGGCCTCGGCGCGCTGGCGCACGGCGTGGATGAGCGCGAACACCGTCGCGCCGAATGCCACCACCCACAGGACCAGCAGGATCAGCGACGTCACACCGTTTACCAGGTTCACACTCCCATCATACGAACAGCGGCCCCCCGCCCCCCCTATGGGGGGGGGCGCGGGTGGGGGGGGGTACGTGACGGCGCGTTTATAGGGCGTATTAGGCGCGGCCATGGTGGGGGGGGCCCTGTTGGGCTCCCGGGCCGGCTTTGG
>NZ_JBHXMY010000200.1:0-9811 GCF_042720195.1 Nocardia sp. NPDC058497
GAGGTGTGGTCGGCGTAGAACAGCGGGTTGTCGATGCCGGCGAAGCCGGAGTTCATCGAGCGCTTGAGCACGATGACGCTCTTGGCCTGGTCGACGTTGAGGACGGGCATGCCGTAGATCGGGCTGGTCTTGTCCTCGCGGGCGGCCGGGTTGGTGACGTCGTTGGCGCCGATGACCAGGACGACGTCGGTGCGGCCGAATTCGCCGTTGATGTCGTCCATTTCCTTCATGGCGTCGTAGGAGACCTCGGCCTCGGCCAGCAGCACGTTCATGTGGCCGGGCATGCGACCGGCGACCGGGTGGATCGCGTACTTGACCTCGACACCCTTGCCCTCGAGCAGGGAGGCCATCTCCTTGACCGCGTGCTGGGCCTGGGCCACGGCCATACCGTAGCCGGGGACCACGATGACCTGGTTGGCGTAGGCCATCTGGATCGCGGCGTCGGCCGCCGAGGTCGCCTTGGCCTGCTTGTTCTCGCCATCGGCGCCGCCACCGGCCGCGCCACCGCCGCCACCGAAACCACCGGCGACGATGGCCGGGATGGAGCGGTTCATGGCCTTGGCCATGAGGTTGGTCAGGATGGTGCCGGACGCGCCGACGATCATGCCCGCGACGATCATCGCGGTGTTGTTCAGCGCCAAGCCCGCGGCCGCGGCCGACAGACCGGTCAGCGCGTTGAGCAGCGAGATGACGACCGGCATGTCGGCGCCGCCGATCGGCAGCACGACCATCAGGCCGAGGATGCCGGCGAGGACGAGCAGACCGATCATCCACAGCTGCGAGACGCCACCGTTGTCGGCGCCGAGGCCGATCACCACGGCACAGACGATCGCGCCGACGAGCAGGAGCAGGTTCAGCGGCTGCTGCAGACGGCCGATGCCGATCGGCTTGCCCGACAGGATCTCCTGCAGCTTGGCGAAGGCGATGATCGAGCCCCAGAACGACACCGAACCGATCACCGCGGCGAACAGCGAGCCGATGATGATGTGGATGTTGGGCTCGTCGTGCAGCTGGGAGAAGCCCGAGCTGTCGATGAACTCGGCCCACGCGATGAGCGCGACCGTGCCACCACCGACACCGTTGAACGCGGCGACCAGCTGCGGCATCTCGGTCATCTTGGTGCGGACAGCGGGCGGAACACCCAGCGCCACACCGACGACCAGGCCGGCGCCGATCAGGATCCAGTTGATCATGTCCGCGTGGCGCACCGAGATCAGCGTGGCGATCACGGCGATGCCCATGCCGACCGCGGCGATCTGGTTGCCGCGCACGGCGGTCTTCGGGCCGGTCAGGCCCATCAGGCCGTAGATGAACATGGAGAAGGCCACGATGTAGAGGCCGTTGACCAGGTAGGTCATGTTGTCGACTGCGTGCATCATTCGGCCGCCTTCTTCTTGCCCTTGAACATACCGAGCATGCGGTCGGTGACCACGAAACCACCGATGACGTTCAGCGTTCCGAACACCACGGCGACGAACAGGATCACCTGCACCAGCAGGGACGGGTCCTTGACGTTGCCCAGCGTCACCAGCGCGCCGAGCACGACGATGCCGTGGATGGCGTTGGTGCCCGACATCAGCGGGGTGTGCAGGGTGTTGGGAACCTTGGAGATGACGGCGAATCCGACGAATCCGGACAGCACCAGGATCGCGATGTTCGCGAGAAGTTCGGTGTACATCAGGCTTCCACCTCACGGGTCACGCAGGAATCGGCCAGCACCTGATCCTCGAAATCGGGCGCGAGCTTGCCGTCGACCAGCATCAGTTCCAGCAGCGCCGCGATGTTCTTGGAGTACAGCTCGCTGGCGTGCTCGGGCATGGTCGCGGGCAGGTTCAGCGGCGACGCGATAGTCACCTCGTGCTTGACCACGGTCTCGCCGGGCTCGGTGAGTTCGCAGTTGCCGCCGGTCTCGCCGGCCAGGTCGACGATCACGCTGCCGGGCTTCATGCCCTCGACAGCGGCGGCGGTGACCAGACGCGGCGCGGGACGACCCGGCACCAGCGCGGTGGTGATCACCACGTCGAAACCCTTGATGGCGTCTTCGAGTGCCTGCTGCTGCTGGGCCTTCTCGTCCTCGGTGAGCTCGCGGGCGTAGCCGCCCTCACCGGCGGCGTCGATACCCAGATCCAGCCACTGCGCGCCGACCGAACGCACCTGATCGGCGACCTCGGGGCGCACGTCGTAACCGGTGGTGCGGCCACCCAGACGCTTGGCCGTGGCCAGCGCCTGCAGACCGGCGACACCGACACCGAGCACCAGCACGGTGGCCGGCTTCACGGTGCCCGCGGCGGTGGTCAGCATCGGGAAGAAGCGGGTCGACTCCGACGCGGCGAGCAGCACGGCCTTGTAACCGGCCACGTTGGCCTGCGACGAGAGCGCGTCCATCACCTGAGCGCGCGAGATACGCGGGATCGCCTCCACCGCGAACGCCTGCACACCGGCGGACTTGAGCGCGCCGATCTGGTTCTCGGCATTGCGGGGCGCGAGGAACCCGATCAGGGTCTGCCCGGAGGACAGCTTGCCCACCTCGGCATCGCTGGGCGGGGCCACTTTGACGACGACATCGGCCGACCACGGATCACCGATGGTCGCGCCCGCCTCGACATAGGCCGCGTCGGGGATGAGCGCGCCGAGGCCGGCACCGGCTTCCACGACCACCTCGACACCCTGCTTGGACAGGGCGGGGATGATCTTGGGCACCACAGCGACCCGCCGCTCACCCGCGCCGGACTCGCGAACGACTCCGACACGCGCGCCGCGCGGCGAACCCTCGCCCACGTTTTGCGTTGTCTCCACTAGTCAGACTTCCTTTTCGTGCTGGCTTCGAGCCTGGGAACAACGGGGTCAGCCGAAGTTACCTACGAGTAATATCGGCTTAAATCCTCGCAACTGTACTCGGCTCGCGGTGAGCCTAGCGGAGATGCCCGTCACATCGGAGAGCTGGACCGCCCACTGGGAAATCGGACAGAGCCGACCCGTTTCGCCAAGTTGACGACCTTTCCGTCCGGCGGACGCGAGCTCGCGTCCTCACTCAGATTCGTCGCCGCAGGTAGGGCCGGACAAGACCGCACGTTCGAGTGGGGTACTTACCTGGACGTCCGAATCCTGGTCGAATGTCCGGCTCGCGCGGAGAACGTGACGCGTGTCATGCCGGTGCGCGGTTCGGGCTGTTGCGCGACCTAGGCCACACCGTAGGGTCGATGCTGTGAGCGACTGCGTCTTCTGCTCGATCGTGGCGGGTGCTGCGCCGGCGACCAAGGTCTACGAGGACGACGCGGTGTGCGCGTTCCTCGACATCCGGCCGATCACCCGCGGGCACACGCTGGTCGTTCCCAAACAGCACGCCACCGAACTCGACGATCTCGATCCCGAGCTCGGTGCCACGATCTTCCGCACCGGGCACCGGCTCGCGCGCGCCTTGCGCCGCAGCGGCCTGGCCAGCGACGGCGCCAATCTCGTTCTCAACGACGGCACAGCGGCCTTCCAGACCGTCGGCCACGTCCACCTGCATGTGGTGCCGCGCAAGCACGGTGACAAACTCAGTTTCGCCAAGGGCTTTCTGCTGCGCAGGCCGCACGAACCGAACGCGACCGCAGCGGCGATCCGGGCCGGCATCACCGCGCTCGACCAGAGCGAAGCAGAAGGAGCACAGGGATGACCGACCGCACGCCCGATCGCGAGCAGCTCACCGACCTGCTCTCCCAGCAGTGGGAGGCCATCGGGATCCTGGTCGCCGACCTCGACGAGAAGGCGTGGCGCAAGCCGTCCCCGCTGCCCGGCTGGACACTGTTCGACGTGGTCGCGCACGTGGTCGGCACCGAGTCGTGGCTGCTCGGCGACACCCCGCCGCCGCATGACCCGTTGCGCCCCAAGACCGATGTGCGGACGCTGCCGCACGTGCGCAACGAGGTCGCGGTACTGAACGAGATCTGGGTCGACCGGTTGCGTCCGCTCTCCGGCAAGCGCCTGCTCGCCCTGTTCGACGAGGTGACCGACCGCAGGCGCGCGGCGCTGGCCGCGCTGGACGAGCAGGCCTGGCAGACGCCGACGGTGTCGCCGGTCGGGCAGGTTCCGTACGGGCGGTTCATGCGGGTGCGGCTGTTCGACTGCTGGATGCACGAGCTCGACCTGGCCGACGGGATCGGCCGCACCGTGGCCGAAGGCGGTGCGCGCGCGGAGACCGCGTTCACCGAGCTCACCCTCGGTCTGGGCCGGGCCGTGGTGAAGGGCGCGAAGGCGCCCGACGGTTCGCGGATCACCATCGACCTCAGTGGTCCGGTCACCCGGCAGATCCACCTCGCGGTGGTCGACGGGCGCGGCGCGGTGCTCGACGCGGCCGAGGGTGAACCGACCGCCGTGATCAGCATGGATTCCGGGTTGTTCGCGCGGTTGCGTGGCGGGCGGACCACCGCTGCCGAGCACCGGGACGCGGTCACCGTCTCGGGTGACACCGCCCTCGGCGAGCGACTGGTGCAGAACCTGGCCTTCACCATCTGATGCGGCTGTTCCTGGCGTCCTACCGGTTCGGCGCCTTCGCCGACCGGCTCGCCGGGCTCGTCGGCACACCCGGCCGGGTGGCGGTGATCCCGAATGCCTTCGACGCGTGGCCCGACGCCTGGTCGTCGGCGGTCACCAGTGATGTGAATCCGCTACGGCAGCAAGGGTATTCGCCCGAGGTGGTCGACCTGCGCGACTATGCGGGGCAGCCTCGTCAGCTCGAGCGGCGGTTGCGCGAGTTCGCCATGGTGTGGGTGCGCGGCGGCAACACCTTCGTGCTGCGGGCCCAATTCGCCCGCAGCGGCGCCGATTCCGTGCTGCCCGACCTGCTGCGCGAGGACGCGCTGGTCTACGCGGGCTACAGCGCGGGAGCCTGTCTGCTCGGGCCCGATCTGCACGGGCTGGAGACGGTGGACGATCCCGGCGAGGTACTGCCTGCCACCGGTGTCGAACCGCGGTGGGACGGACTGGGATTGGTGGATCGGCGCTTGGTCGTCCACCTCGATTCGCCTACCGATCCGGACGGCGAGGCGGCGAAGATGCTGGCGCGCTGCCGGGCCGAGGGCGTCGCGCACTGGGCGCTCACCGACGATGATGTCGTCCTGGTGGACGGCGATCGCACCGAGGTGCTGCGCGGCCGGTCATCGACCGGCGCCGACGGGATCCACTGATCGCTTGCGCCGGAACACGATCCAGCGCATCGCGCAGTACATATACACCGCTTCGCAGGCGCCTGCCAGCACCCGCGCCACGTGGTACTCCACGCCCAGCGCGGTCAGCCCGGAGCCGACACCGAGGATGAACGCCAGGTAGTTCACCACCACCACGACCGCGTACACCGCGGCCTGCCTGCCCATCGGGGCGTGGGAGTGGAAGTTGAAGGTGCGGTTGAGCAGGAAGGCGAGGCCGAACGCGACGATGTAGGCCAGGCTGATCGACAGCCAGACGGGCAGGTCGAGTCCCTCGTGCAGCAGCGTCAGCAGGAGCAGGTCGACGCCGAAGGTGAAGCTGTTGATCAGGGCGAAGCCGAGGAAGGTCGCGGGCACATACCTGTTCAGCCCGAACGGCAGACGGGCGACGACGGCCTCGCACCAGCGGGTGAACCGGTCGGCCATCGAGTCGGTGACACTCGCGTGCTGCTCCACGGGGCCAGCCTGCCAGCGCGACATGACGCCGAGGTGAGCAGACGGCAAACGGGTGATCGGCAGACTCGGTGCGGCACGACAACGGCCTGCGCCTTGCGCACCGACGGACACGACCGCAGCCCGACTCAGTGATGCAGGGCGAGTGCCTGCGCACAGCCGGGCACGCCCGGACCGCAGCCGAACTCAGTGCGGCAGGGCGACAGCCTGAGCTTGGGCGGCGACGGGCTCGACCGGACCGCGGTCGAGCGTGGTCCACGTGGCCAGGCAGCGGCGGCGGGTGAACTCGTCCGCCTCGGCCAGGAGTGCGTCGCGCAGCAGGCGCGGGTCGGCGGCCCACTCGGCGGCGATCTCGGCCAGCGCACGGATACCGAACATCCCCGTCGCTTCCAGCGCCGACAGCCATTCCTCGTGTTCGCCCGCGTGGACACGGTGCATCGCGTCGGGGTCGATCCCCGCGTCGGCGCACTCGGCGGCCAGCAGGGCGCCGACCAATTCGCTGCGGTCCTGCGGTTCCTTCATCTTCCGGCCCTCCCGGCGAAATACGGTGCGACGCGGTGCGTCGGTTGATGCGATGCGCGAGCGGGCGCACCGTAGAGCGGAATTCGAAACGCGCCGGGCGCGCGGCGGCGAATCGCTGTCGACCACACCCGTTATGGGACATTGTGACGGGTTGGACGCCGTATACACCAACCGAACGCGCAGGATCACAGTCATGCGGATATTCACTTGGTCGGCAACACATCGCACCAACACGAAACTGGTCGGATGATCACCACGCTCTGGTGGCGGTCGCTTCTCGGGGCCGATGCCTGCACCAGAGCGTGGTGATCAATCGACCATCGCGAGTGCCCGCGCGATGTGGGTGGCGCGGGTTAGCGTTGATGGGTGGACGAGAGCAGGGTTGACCTCGATGCGTTGATTTCCGCGGTGTCTGAGGGGGCGGTGGTCATCGATCCCGATCTGCTGGCGGGGTACCGGCAGGATTGGGCGCGTGATCCCGATGCCGGGACGCCGGTCGCGGTGGTGCGGGCGCGCAGCACCGCGGATGTGGTCGCCACACTCCGGTGGGCGCATGAGCGGCGGGTGCCTGTCGTGCCGCGCGGCGCCGGGTCGGGGTTGTCCGGCGGGGCGACCGCGGTGGACGGCGGGATCGTGCTGAGCACCGAGTTGATGCGGGAGATCCGTGTCGACGCGGTCACCCGGACCGCCGTGGTGCAGCCGGGACTGCTCAATGCGGAGGTGAAGCGGGCGGTCGCGGCGGAGGGGCTCTGGTATCCGCCCGATCCGTCCTCGTTCGAGATGTGCTCGATCGGCGGCAACGCGGCGACCAACGCGGGCGGGCTGTGCTGTGTGAAATACGGCGTTACCACCGACTACGTGCTCGGCATGGAGGTGGTGCTCGCCGACGGGGCCGTGGTGCGCCTGGGCGGACCGCGGCTGAAGGACTCGGCCGGGCTGTCGCTGACCAAGCTGTTCGTCGGCAGCGAGGGCACGCTCGGGGTGATCACCGAGCTCACCCTGCGGCTGCTGCCCGCGCAGCCGCCGCAGGCGACCGTCGTCGCGAGTTTCGGCTCGCTCACCGCGGCCACCGACGCGATCCTGGCCATCACCTCGACATTGCGGCCCGCCATGCTCGAATTCATGGACACGGTGGCGATCAACGCCGTCGAGGACGAGATGCGGATGGGGCTGGACCGCACCGCCGCCGCGCTGCTGGTCGCCCGCTCCGACGCGCCGGGCGAGTTCGCCGCGCACGAGGCGAAGCTGATGGTGTCGCTGTGCGAGAAGGCCGGGGCGACAGAGGTTTTCGATACCGAAGACCCCGCCGAGGGCGAAGCCTTCACCGCCGCACGGCGATTCGCGATTCCCGCGGTGGAACGGATCGGGCCGCTGCTGCTCGAGGACGTCGGCGTCCCGCTCCCCCGGCTCGGCGACCTGATCACCGGCATCACCGCCATCGGGGAACGCAACGATGTGCTGGTGTCGCTGATCGCGCACGCCGGTGACGGCAACACCCACCCGCTGATCGTGCACGACCCCACCGACCCCGACAACACCGCCCGCGCGCACCGCGCGTTCGGCGAGATCATGGACCTGGCCATCGCGCTCGGCGGCACGATCACCGGCGAGCACGGCGTCGGGCGCTTGAAGAAGGCGTGGCTGCCCGACCAGGTCGGCCCCGAGGTGATGGAGCTGACCCGCCGCATCAAGGACGCGCTCGACCCGGAAGGCATCCTCAATCCCGGCGCGGTCATCTAGGCGTACCTCCGCCTTCGCTCCGGCCATGCGCAGGTCTGATGAGGGCTTCGCCCGCTGCGCCACCAGTGGAACATCGGGCCGGGCCGCCGGGTTAGCATCCGGTATGACCACCAGGCTCGAGCACAACGTCGCCGACACTCGTTTCGAGATCTACCTCGACGACGTCCTCGCCGGCTACGCCGACTACGCCGAACGCGAGGATCCGAAGGTCCGCGACTTCCACCACACCATGACCTTCCCCGAATTCCGTGGCCGTGGGGTCGCCGCCGATGTCGTCGAGTACGCGCTGCGCGATTCCCGCGCCAACGGCTACCAGATCATCCCGACCTGCTGGTATGTCGAGAAGTACGTCGCCGAGCACCGCGAATACGCCGATCTGGTGGCCTGATCGCGCAGGTAGTGGGCCGGGCTTCCGGTGCCGGCGCCGACCTCGTTGTCGGCGCCAGGCAGCGGTGCGGCGGGGTCCAGGTCCGCCGCGGAATCGGCCGACGACGCTGGCAGCACGATTCGATCGGGAGCGTCGACGGCGGCGCCGTCGCGCAGGAGTTGGGCGGCGAGCGGAAACTCCTCGACCGCCGCCGGGTCGGTCACCGGCGCGGCGGACACTTCGCGGGTCATCGGTGTCGTCTTCCCGCGCCGGCCTGCACCGGTACCCGCTCCTCGTCGATGTGGTACTCGGGTACCTCGGAGCCGGTATCCATGAGCCTGCCCACCACGACGTTGCGGACATGCGCGGGCAGGGCGGGCGCGAACTTCTTGACGTAGGCCGACATGTACTCCGGCCGCGAGAGCAGGAACGGGAAATCGGTGGCCATCATCGTGCGCACCACCAGCATCGGGATCGGCGCGTCGAGCGGGTGGTAGTCCTTGTTCCACAGGCCGGGCTGGGAACAGCCGGGATAGAACTGCCCGAGCATGAGGCCGCGTTCCACGAACTCCGATTTGAGCTCCTCGTGCAGGTCGTCGATCAGCGAGTAGTCGTGCAGATCGGGCAGGGCCGTCACCATGCAGCGCAGTACCGCGGCACCGCCGGTGTCCGGTGACAACTTCGGGAACAACTCCAGCGCATCCGAGAGCGCCAGCCGCACATACGCGGGCCACGGTTGCGCACCGGCGACCCGGCCGACCCAGATCAGGTCCCGCTTCATCGCCGGCGCGACATACGGGCAGACCGGACCGTCACGGCCGATTTCGTCCAGCGGCTGGGTCAGATGGTCCTGCGCCCAGGTGCGCATCCGGTCGAGCATGTCCTGCATGGCTCGGGAGCTCTCCCCGGCGGTAGACAGCGGTAGCCAGCTCATTCCCGAGCGGGATCCGAAAATCGCTTCGGTCATCATTCACCTCGCCGCATCACGAGGTCGAGCATTCCCCCAGTGCACACAGAACACGCGAGTAGTGGACCACTCGAACTTCGAGGGCAGCCCCTCACGGACAAGGTTTCAGCGCTATACATCATGTTGTCGACTCCTGCTATAGACGGTCAAAGAGCCAGCTCACAGCCCTTATCTAGCCAGGAGGATCGACATAGGCCACATACCTACACCCCGACGGCTCAGTTTGATCCCACCTGTCTTGGTATATTGCATTGAAGGGCCGAAACGAATCGCCGCAGAGCTACGAATAAATAACCCTCCGGTGTCGATTGCATTTACCGAAAGATTGCCCGGTTGATCGGCGGACACATTTCGATCGTCATTCCCCCAGCACGCGGGCACAATCGAGGTAACGCCGCGGAGTCGGCCCGAAACCGGCTATCCGGCGCAGAGCGGTGCCGACCCCGCCCCGTGTCGATG
This sequence comes from Nocardia sp. NPDC058497, assembly GCF_042720195.1. Lineage (NCBI taxonomy): Bacteria > Bacillati > Actinomycetota > Actinomycetes > Mycobacteriales > Nocardiaceae > Nocardia > Nocardia sp. NPDC058497. The sequence continues at coordinate 9,695 of NZ_JBHXMY010000200.1, forward strand.
CTCCAGAACAGGAACGGCCCCTCGATGAGTTCGTCTCTGGGGCGGGGACGCGGCGAGATTGAGCGGCGAACCGCAACCTAGACAAAATGAAAAAAAAACACACAGACACAAAAACAA
>NZ_JBHXMY010000201.1:0-9755 GCF_042720195.1 Nocardia sp. NPDC058497
CCTTTCGCCTGGTACAGCCTTCGTTGTCGTCAGAGGAGTTTGCGGACCAGTGGGAGTGGGAGGGTGCGCAGGGCGAAGGCGATCGGGATCCAGGGCCAGTTCGGGACGTAGGCCTTGGCGCGGCGCTTCTCGATGGCGGCGACCATCGAGCGGACGCCGGTTTCGGTGTCCACCATGAGCTTCGGCTCGTGTTTGATGCGGTCGTTCATCTCCGAGCGGATGTAGCCGGGGTAGATCACCGAGACGTCGACGCCGGGAACGGCTTCGGCGCGCAGGCCCTCGGCCAGTGCGGCGACTCCGGCCTTGGTGGCGGCGTAGGTGGTCAGCGTTTTGGGCATGCCGCGTAGGGCCGAGATGGAGGAGATCATCACCAGGTGGCCGTTGCCCTGGGCGCGGAAGATCTTCATCGCGGCCTCGGTCTGGGCCAGTGCGGCAAGGAAATTCACCATCGCGGTCTCGCGGTTGGCGTCGTGGCGGCCGGTGCCCAGCGGGGCGCCTTTGCCGAGGCCCGCGTTCACCACGACGCGGTCGATGGCGCCGAATTCGGCGGCGAACTCGTCGAAGACGGTGAACACGGCGGCGTCGTCGGTGACGTCGAGCTGTCGCACCGAGACGACGCGATCGGGATGCGCGGCGAGGATCTCGGTGCGCAATTCCTCGAGTCGTTCGGTGCGGCGCGCGCACAGTCCGAGGTCATAGCCGATGGCGGCGAACTGGCGGGCCATCTCCGCGCCGAGGCCGGAGCTGGCGCCGGTGATGACGATGGTGCCCCGGCTCACGACACGACCGCCGGTACTGGTGCCAACGAGGGCTCGATATGCGATTCCATGTGCCCACGCTAGTCATCCGACGCCCGCCGTCGGAACCGATCACTGCCGATGCGCCGCGTACCGCGACGCTTCTGGCCCCCAACCGCTCCGGCCGACCCGCCCCGCCCGGAGACAGCACCCGGCGATGTGTTCGACGACGGGCCGCTTGCTGCTGTGGTAGCTGATGAATGGTGTGAACACAGCTCGGTCAGCTCGCTACCCATCGCGTGCCCGAGCTCTGCCGCCGCTACCGAGTCGCGGCGCCCGCGATCAGTGGGGACCGGCGGCGATCACGGCGGCGGCCGCTGCACGCAAATCCACCATGGCGCGATGCCAGCGGCGGTGCGCGCGATCCGGATCGGGGACGACGAAATTGGCGACCAGAATGCCGCGCAGCGCGTCCATCGCGGTGTAGGCGAAGTCGCGGGCGCCCTTGCGGCGCAGATCGTCCGGGATCAGCTCGGCGACCGCTTGCAGCACCGCGGTGTTGACCAGCGGTTCGACCTCTTCCATCGCCGCGGCCAGCACCGGATCGGTCCGGCCTGCCACCCACAGCTCGACCGTCGCGATGAACAGCGGCCCTTGATGCAGGTCCCACAGGAACTCGAGCGCGGCGCCGACCGGATCGGCCCCGACCGGGACCTGGGTCATCTCACTCATCGCCGCCGCCACCCGCCGCTCGGCCAGATGCTTGATCGCGGCGACCACCAGATCGTGTTTGGAGCCGAAGTGGTGCACCTGCGCGCCGCGGGTGACACCGGCGCGCTCGGCGACCCGGGGCGTGGTGGTGCCCGCGTATCCGTATTCGACCAGGCAATCGATGGTCGCGTCGAGCAGGCGCGCGCGCATCTCGCTGCTGCGCTGCCCCTGCGTCCGCCGCTGCGGTTTGTCGGCTGCGGTGCTGGTCATCGGACGATCCTACAGCTTACATACAGACCTGAAGGTAAGCGGTAGGTCGTGGCGACGCCCGCGGTGAACCGTGGCTTCCGCGCCCGAGACCGGGTCAGCCCGTCACCGAACGGCGACCAAGCGCGCGGTGTTCGCGGAGATGTCGTCGCTCGCCTCGTTGGCGGCGAGCTCGGCGTGCACCCGGTCGTAGTAGCGGTTGATCTCGGCGTTGGTGGTCTCGTCGTCCCAGCCGAGCGGCGGCGCGATCAGGCGGGCGATCTCCGGCGCGGCGGCGAGGCCACGATCGGGGACCTCGATGGAGATGCGGGTGCGGCGGGTGAGCAGGTCGTCGAGGTGCAGCGCGCCCTCGTGGGGGCCGCGCTACCCCGCCCCGCCGGGGCGGATCCCCGGCGCGCCCGGAATCGGCTGGCGCAGTGCGGCATCCGCGCCGACGAGGGCGAAGATATCGGTGGCCAGCGCGCCGTAGCGGCCGAGCAGGTGCTCGATGACCTCGACAGGCAGATCCACCGTGGCGGCCAATTCTTCTGCCTCGGCCAGCATTTCGCGGTAGCCCTCCGCGCCGACGATCGGCAGCCGCGCGGTGGCCGAGGCGGGGATGTCGCCGCCGAGGCGGGCGGTGACGGCGTCGACCACGTCGGCGGCCATCACCCGGTAGGTGGTGTACTTGCCGCCCGCGATGACGAACAGGCCGGGCGCGGGCTCGGCGACGGCGTGCTCGCGCGAGAGCTTGGCGGTCTCCTTCGTCGCACCCGTCATCAGCGGGCGCAGGCCTGCGTAGGTGCCGACGATGTCGGCCCTGGTCAGCGGCTCGCGCAGCACCGCGTTGACGTGGTCGAGGATGTACTGCACGTCGGCGGCGGTGGCCGTGGGGTGGTTCTTGTCCAGCGACCACGCGGTGTCGGTGGTGCCGATGATCCAGTGCTCGGCCCACGGGATCACGAACAGCACCGACTTCTCGGTGCGCATGATCAGGCCGGTGTACAGGTCGAGCCGGTCGCGCGGCACCAGGATGTGCACGCCCTTCGACATCTGGACGTGGAACGGGAAGTCGACGCCGGTCATCTTGATCATGTCGTCGGTCCACACGCCGGTCGCGCTGATCACACTGCGGGCCCGGATCGTGTGGGCGACACCGGTTTCCAGGTCGACCACGTGGGCGCCGACGAACTGCTCGCCGTCGCGGACGAGTCCGGTGACCTTGGTGCGGGTCAGCACGGTCGCGCCACGGTCGGCGGCGGTCCTGGCGATCATCATGGTGTGGCGGGCGTCGTCGACCTGGGCGTCGTAGTAGCGGATGGCGCCGGTCATCGCGTCGGAGCGCAGCGCGGGCGCGAGTTCCAGTGCGCCGGTTCGGGTCAGGTGCTTGTGCATGGGCACGGTGCGCGCGCCGCCGAGGGTGTCGTAGAGGGCGATGCCCGCGCCGATGTAGGCGCGCTCCCAGACGCGGTGCTGCAACGGGAACAGGAACGGCACCGGGTGCACCAGGTGCGGGGCGAGCGTATTCAGCAGCAGCCCACGCTCTTTCAGCGCTTCGCGCACCAGCGCGAAGTCCATCTGCTCCAGGTAGCGCAGGCCACCGTGGATGAGCTTGGACGAGCGGCTCGAGGTACCGGCGGCGAAGTCACGGGCTTCGACGAGGGTCACCGACAGGCCACGCGAGGCGGCATCGAGCGCGGCACCGGCGCCGGTGACACCGCCGCCGATCACCAGCACGTCGATCTCGCTGTCGCCGAGCGCCGCGATCGCCTTGTCGCGGTAGGTGGGGTCCAGGGGAACGGACACGGCTTGCTCCTTGTTGTGGTTCATCAGTCGATTTCGGCCCAGTCGAGGGTGCGTTCGACGGCCTTGAGCCAGCGGCGGTAGCCGCGTTCGCGCTGCTCGTCGGACCAGGTGGGGAACCAGCGGACGTCTTCGTGCCAGTTCGCGAGCAGTTCGTCGGTGGAGTTCCAGACCCCGACCGCCAGGCCTGCCGCGTAGGCGGCGCCGAGGGCGGTGGTCTCGGCGACGACCGGCCGCGAGACCGGGACGCCGAGCAGGTCGGCCTGGATCTGCATGGCCAGCTTGTTCATGGTCACGCCGCCGTCGACTCGCAGCGTCGCCAGCTGGACGCCGGAGTCGCGCTGCATGGCCTCGACCACATCGCGGGTCTGGTAGGCGATGGATTCCAGTGTCGCCCTGGCCAAGTGGGCATTGTTGCTGTAGCGCGACAGGCCGACGACCGCGCCGCGCGCGTCGGGTCGCCAGTACGGCGCGAACAGCCCGGAGAACGCGGGCACGAAGTACACGCCGCCGGAATCGTCGACCTGTTCGGCCAGGTCCTCGATCTGCGCGGCGCCCGCGATGATGCCGAGCTGATCGCGCAGCCACTGCACAGCCGAGCCGGTGACCGCGATCGAACCCTCCAGCGCGTAGACGGGTTTGTCGTCGCCGAACTGGTAGGCGACGGTGGTGATCAGGCCGTGCGTCGAGCGCACGATGTCGGTGCCGGTGTTGAGCATCAGGAAATTGCCGGTGCCGTAGGTGTTCTTGGCCTCGCCCGGCTGGAAGCAGACCTGGCCGACGCCGGCGGCCTGCTGGTCACCGAGCACGCCCGCGATCGGCACCGCGCCCTTGAACGGGCCGTCGGGATTGGTGGTGCCGAAACCGGCCGGATTCGACGACGGGGCGATGGCGGGCAGCATGGCGCCCGGGATGTCGAAGACGCGCAGGAGCTCGTCGTCCCAGCGCAGCGTCTCCAGGTCCATCAGCATGGTGCGCGAGGCGTTGGTGGGGTCGGTGACGTGCACGCCGCCGCGGATGCCGCCGGTGAGATTCCAGATCAGCCAGGTATCGAGGGTGCCGAACAGGGCGTCGCCGCGTTCGGCGTCGGCGCGCACGCCCTCGACATTGTCGAGAATCCAGCGCAGCTTGCCGCCCGAGAAATAGGGGGCGGGCGGGAGACCGGTCTTCTCGCGGATGAGCTCGCTGTGCCCGGCCGCCTCGAGCGCGGCGATGATGCGATCGGTGCGGGTGTCCTGCCAGACGATCGCGTTGTAGTACGGGCGGCCGGTGCGGCGGTTCCACACGATGGTGGTCTCGCGCTGATTGGTGACGCCGATCGCCGCCAGATCGGCGGCGGTGAGATCGGCCGTCGCGAGCGCGGTCTTGACGACGGTGCGCGTGCGTTCCCAGATCTCGTCCGGATTGTGTTCGACCCAGCCCGCGCGCGGCATGATCTGCTCGTGTTCGAGCTGATGCCGGGCGACGACGGCGCCGTCGCGGTCGAAAACCATGAAACGCGTCGAGGTCGTGCCCTGGTCGATCGCGCCCACATACCGATTCATCGTGGTCCTTTCGAGGACTCACCCTCGAGCCCGGAACCCACGCTAGGAACGGCCCGATCCGGCCGCCACGGCTGCCGTTCGACAATGCTGAACGGTTGGCTGATAGGTTCGGGCGGTGCCGGGTCCGATCCAGTCGATCGAGCGAGCCGCGGCCGTGCTGCGTCTGCTCGCGCGCGGGTCGGGGCCGATGGCGGTCGGTGAGGTCGCCGCCGCGCTCGACCTGGCCAAACCCACCGCGCACGGCATCCTGCGGACCCTGCTGGGCGTGGGCTTCGTCGACCAGGATCCGGCGACCGGCCGGTATCTGCTCGGGCCGGCGCTGGGCGAACTCGGCAGCGACCATCTCGACGTCAACGAGCTGCGCTCGCGGGCGATCCACCGGGCCGACGCGCTCGCCTCGCACACCGGCGAATCGGTGCGGATGGCGGTGGCGCGGCCCGCGGGAGTGACGGTGGTGCATCACGTCTTCCGGCCCGACAACACCGAGCAGGTGCTCGCCGTCGGCGAGGTGCTGCCCGCGCACGCCACGGCGCTGGGCAAGGTACTGCTCGCCTATGACGCGGCGACGGATCTCGGTGCGCTGCAAGCTTTTACGCGGCGAACTATCGTCGAGCGGGCGGCGCTGGACCGTGCGATCGCCGAGGTCCGGCGGACCGGCTGGGCGAGTGAGGTCGAGGAGTATCGGACCGGCGAGGCGGGCGTGGCCGCGCCGATCCGGGCCAGAGGAGGTCTGGTGGTAGCTGCCATCGGCATCTCGGGGCCGACGGATCGGCTGTGCGACAACCGGTTACAGATCCGGCCTGCCGCTGTCGAGCAGGTGCGCGCAGCCGCTCAGGCCGTACACCGCGATCTGGGGGTGGCGCAGTGATCCGCTCCACCGCGCCGATGCGAGCCAGCGGAGGTCTGATGGTAGCTGCCATCGGGATCGCGGGGCCGCTGGACCGGCTGTGCGACAACCGTTTACAGACCAGGACCGCCGCGGTCGCGCGAGGACGGGCAGCGACAGGCGATCCAGCACGATCTCGGCGCAGAGCAAACGGGAGACTCCGGTGACGCAACGGTATGTGCTCGCCCTGGACCAGGGCACCACCTCCACCCGCTGCATCGTGTTCGACCGGCACGCGCGGCTGGTGGGGTTGGCCCAGCGCGCGCATCGCCAGCGGTATCCGCGCTCGGGGTGGGTCGAGCAGGATGCGATGGAGATCTGGCGGACCGTCGAGCGGATCGTGCCCGCGGCGCTGCGGGACGCGGGGATCACCGTCGCGCAGGTGGCGGCGATCGGGATCGCCAATCAGCGCGAGACCACCGTGGTGTGGGATCGCGAGACCGGGGTGCCGGTGCGGCCCGCGATCGTCTGGCAGGACATCCGTACCGAGGAGCTCGTCGAGCGGTTGCGGAAAGCGCCTGGCGCGCACCGGATCACGGAGTTGAGTGGGCTTCCGCTGGCCACCTACTTCGCGGCACCGCGGCTGCGGTGGCTGCTCGATCATGTCGACGGGTTGCGGGCGCGGGCCGAACGCGGCGAGGTGCTGTTCGGGACGATGGAGTCCTGGCTGATCTGGAATCTCACCGGCATCCATGTCACCGATGTCACCAATGCGGGCCGCACCCTGCTGATGAACCTGGCCACCCGGCAGTGGGACGAGGAACTGTTGCGGTTCTTCGATATTCCGCGCGCGATGCTGCCCCGCATCGAACCGTCGACCGGCGATTTCGGGACCGCCCGCACGGTCGCGCCCGGCGTCCGGATCGGCGCGGCCCTCGGCGACCAGCACGCGGCGCTGTTCGGCCAGACCTGTTTCGCGCCCGGCGAGACCGAATGCACCTACGGCACCGGTGGATTCCTGATGATGAACACCGGCGCCGACCTGATCCGATCCGAACACGGGCTGCTCACCACCATCGGCTACCAGGTCGGGCCCGACCCGGTGTACGCGCTGGAAGGGCCGATCGCGGTCACCGGGTCGCTGGTGCAGTGGCTGCGCGACATCGTCGGCCTGATCGCCACCGCGCCCGAGATCGAAACCCTCGCCAACACTGTCGACGACAACGGTGGCTGCTACCTGGTCCCCGCGTTCTCCGGGCTCTACGCGCCGCACTGGCGCAGTGACGCGCGCGGGCTGCTGATCGGGCTGACCTCCTATGTGACCAAGGGCCACCTGGCCCGCGCGGTGCTGGAGGCCACGGCCTGGCAGACCCGAGATGTCGTCGAGGCCATGAACGCCGATGCCGGGTTGCGGGCGCAGTCGTTGCGCGTCGCGGGCGGGATGGCGGCGAACAACCTGCTCATGCAGATCATCGCCGATGTCCTCGGCGTTCCGGTGATGCGTCCGCTGGTGACCGAGACGGTCTCGCTGGGCGCGGCCTATGCGGCCGGACTGGCGGTGGGTTACTGGCCGGATCTGCAAGGGCTGCGGCGTAATTGGCGGGTGGCGGCGCAGTGGGTGCCGACGGCCGATCGGTCCGTCCGTGACGAGGAGTACGAGCGGTGGCAGCGGGCGGTGCAGCTCAGTGTCGGCTGGGCGCGGCCCGCCGGTGGTGCGTCGGCCGAGCCCGCAAACTAGACCGATCGTTCACGAATGGGGGCCGCGGCTCAGCCTAGGATCGATGCGGCCACCCGGCCCGCGTCCCGCAAGCGGGTGGCGGAATTGGGTGCGCGTTCGAGCACCCAGACGCCCTGGAAGAAGACCAGCAGGAAGCGGGCCATCGCGCGCGTATCCGCGTCGGGCGGCAGTTCCTCCTGCGCCCGGGCGCGCGACAGCGCCGAGAACAGGGCCGTCTCCGTGCGCGCCCAGCTGGATTCGACCAACCGGGCGACATCGGCGTCGCGGGCGGCGAGCTCGACCGCGGCGGTCGTGACCAGGCAACCGAGGAATCGGTTCTCCGCGCAGGATTCGTTCACGAACCGGTCGATGAGCCCTCGGATCGCGGGCAGCGCCGGGCCCGGACGGGCCAATTCCGCGGTGACCCGCGCGTCGACGATCTCCAGGTGGCGTTGCAGCGCCTTCATGAAGAGCTCGTGCTTGCTGCCGAAAGTCGCGTAGATACAGCCCCTGGCGATACCGAGATGCTCGATCAGATCGGCTATCGATGTCGTCTCGTAGCCGCGCTGCCAGAACAGATCCAACGCGCGGTCCAGCGCAACATCGGGGTCGAATTCCTTGGTACGCGCCACTTTCCGAGCATACCAAGGCTATTGCGACCGATCGGTCAACTATGCAACACTGCGAGCCGCCATCCATCACCACGGAACTGAACAAAGGATTCATCATGGCGTTCACCAAGCTGCTCGGCGCAAGCATCGCGGCGCTGGCTTTCGGAGCAGTCCTCACCGCAGGCCCGGCCGCCGCCGCACCGCTCACCCCCGCACCGGTGGTCGCCCCGGGCGAGCCCGCCCCCGGCGGAACCTCGACGGGCAGCTCGCTGATCGACGGCTTCGGCTCCCTGCTGCGTCAGCTCCAGTGCGGCTCCGCAATCACCTGCGGCGCGCCGGCGTAATCCGGGCCGAGCTCGAGCTGTCGCAGCTGGGCCGCTGAGCTGGTCAGTGGCGGAATCGCGTTGCCCGGACGGGGGATATCTCGATTCCGCCACCACCGGCCTTTGTCAGAGCGGTGCGACCTCAGCCTCGGCTGGGCCGCCCGGCGCCCCGCTGATGTCGTCAGGCGAAGAGCTCTGCTGCTGATGTGGCGGTGACGGCCTGCACCAACCATTCGTTGAGCTGATCGAGATCGGTGCATTCGGCGAGCGTGGCGCGTTGCGCGACAGACAGCTCGAGACCACGGGCGGTCAACACAGTGAGAACGGCATGGGCAGCTTCCTCTGCCCGCCCTTCTTCTCTGCCTTCTTCTCTGCCTTCTTCCCTACCTTTGGCCACACCTTTGGCCACATATTTGGTGGCGATGCGGCCACGGTATTCGGGAGTGCTCTTCACAAGTTCCTCCAGACGTCGGCTCGCTGCAAGGGTCAACTCGTCGTCGACCAGATCCAGATACATTTTCACACGCTCGTCGTCGGTTTTCATCAGCCCGGCGAGGAATGCCGAGAGCACCTCGTCCATGTGCGGACCCGCTCCGTGCGCGATCGCCGACAGTGTCGCGCGTTCTGGACTGCGCCGGGCTTCGTCGGGGTCGGTCACGATGGGAAACCGGTCGGGGCCGAGCACCCGCAGGTGGATGACCGAACCGCCGGGGTCGAGTTCGATCGGCTTCGAAGCCCATTTCGCGACCTGTCGGCTGGGAGTCACCACCAGCAGCACTGCTGGGCAATGCAACCGCGATCGCAGTGTGGTCACGTAGACGGGCCATTTCCATCGCCGATCTTCCTTGCAACTCAGCTGGACCTCGACGCACACGCCGAGTACCGGCCGGTTTCGGTCGTCGCAGGTGCTCAGCGCAAAGTCACCGCGATACTCCTTGGGCCCCATGTCGGTGAAGTCGCAGGGCTCGGCTCGCATCTCGGCTTGGTCGGGAAGCAGCATTCCGAACTGTTCGACCAGCAGCGATGGAGCCAGAGTGATGTCTGTGCGGAAGAGATCAAGCAAACCTTCGTGCAGGTAGCTCGGCATGCCGGGCACCGTATTAGCGAATGCGTGGCGCACCCGAATCGTGGCGGCGTGTTGGGCGAAACGCACCGGTCCGGTCGGCGTGGCGGCGGCGGCGCGGCCGGGGGGGGGGGGGGTGGGGGGGTAATGCGTGGGGGGGGGGGTGGTGGGGGG